>CAJTKB010000018.1 GCA_910576925.1 uncultured Bacilli bacterium
TAACTTGGACACAATTATTTTTAGTGTCCAACTTCGTTTTTCAATTAACAAAATATAATTAATGTAAATTTACACTTGACTATTTATGTAAAACTGTTAAAATTGATTATAGGAGGGTATCAAACATGAAGGATTTAAACAGAGTATTGACTGAAGTTGGAATTTCTAAAGTTAGATTATCTAAATATTTAGGTGTTTCACGACAAATGTTATATAATTATCTAGCTTTAAATAGTTTAGATGAATGGCCTAAAGAGAAAAAAGTAAAAGTACTTGATTTATTAGGTGTTAATGGAGAAAATGACATCAAAAATATTACAGTAGATGGAAGCTATATAACTTTAGTTGAAGAAAGAATTAATGAAGGAGTTAAAATGTCTGCTGGTAGGGGAGAAGTATACTCTGATTTGAAAGGTTTTAGTCGAAAAGAACAAGAGTTACTTTCAGACATAATTAAATTATTAAAAGAAAAATTAGCCGAGGATAATACAAAGAATACATATAATTCATATACTTATTTGTATCATTTTATACAATCTATGGGAACTACTGATGAATTAAAGTACATATTAGGATATATGTCTAAATCTTTAGGTTTTACTGATCCTATGGAATTTGCTTTCAACAAAGATAAACAATTGATTTTTGAAAGTATTTTATTTAGTGCAATGACACTGTATAATAATGGTGGTGCATCACGTAATAAAATAAGTGAAACACATAAAAAGTTTGTAGAAGATATAAATAATAAAAAAGAAGAGAAATTAAGTAGAACACAAGAACTAAACACAGCAAAAATTCAAGCTTTAAAGGAACTTGGATATACTGAAATTAATGAGGCTAATGCTAAAGAAGTTTTAGAAAAAATTGCAGAAATTCAATCTAGAAAAGTATAATATAATTTTGAAAAAATATAAATTAAAAAGAAAATATGTATTTATTTTCTTTTATTGTTTATGATTCTTTTAATAAATTTTAGTATATATATAATAATTACTATTATGATTATTGTAGTAAATATATTTGGTTTTAGAAACAGTCCTTTAATTAATTGATCATTTATTTCTTTCATTTTTAATTCCTTTCTAAAGTATTAAATTTTATGGGGCTTATTATAACATTAATTATAATGTTACGCAAGAAGTTAACATAATATTAATTATAGGAAGTGAATTAAATCTTATTAATAGATAGTATTTCTGTTTCATTTAGGCTTTTTAGTATAGTTTTATATAGATATAAAATAATATTGGTATGTCAGATTTCTACATTTATTGTTATAGTCTTTTACTATTATAGGATTATAATGATATTTTAAAATTATTATATTATTTTTTATTAAATTAAAAATGTATTCCTCTTAATAAAAATTGGTTTTTATTAAAAATATGAATATAATTGCCTATTATTTGCCATAATATGATTGGGAGGATAATAAAATGAAAAAAGATCAAAATAAATCAACAGATAATATTAATGCTTCTATTAAGTGTAACGTAGAAAGTTGTAAATATAACGACTGTGAAGAGGGTAATTGTACTCTAGATAAAATTGAAGTAGATTGCACTTGCGATAATTGTGATTGTACTGATACAAAAGAAACGATCTGTAAATCATTTAGTTGCTGTGATGATAAGTGTTCTGATGATAATGAGAATACTTCTAACGAAGAAGAGTAGGTTACTACTACTCTTTTTTTAGTTTATATACTCTTACTTACTAAATTTACCCTACTACTACTCTATTTTTAATTTAATTCATTTAATAAAGAGTTACCAATTTCAGGTACTGTTAGTTCGAAATTATCGGCAATTGTAGCCCCAATATCTGCTAATGTATCTAGAGTAGGAAGTCTTTTTGGTGTAATGAAGGATCTACTATATATCAATACTGGTACATTTTCTCTTGTATGATCATTTCCTGTAAATGTTGGATCATTACCATGATCTGCTGTAATTATTAATAAGTCATCTGTTTCTAGTTTGTTTAGAATCATAGGAATGTTTACATCAAATTCTTCTAATGCTTTTGCATATCCTTCTACATCTCTTGTATGTCCATAGTGATTGTCAAAATCATTTAAATTTATCATACATAAACCAGTAAAACTTTTATCCATTATTGTTACCAATTTGTTTATTGCTTCTTCGTTAGTTGAAGCTTTTATTGTTTTATTTATTCCTTGTTGATCAAAAATATCATTTATTTTTCCTATTCCTATAACATTGTAATTATTTTCATTTAGACTATCTAAAATCGTTTTATGAGGGGGCTTTACAGCATAGTCTTTTCTTCCTGCGGAACTTAATTTGAAAACTCCATTACTATTATAGAAAGGACGAGCTATTACTCTACCTACTCTCCACTCTTCTCTTAATGTTATTTCTCTTATTTTTTCACAATATTCCTGAAGTGTAGATACTGGTATTATATCTTCGTTTGCGGCTATTTGAAGATCTGAATCTGCTGATGTGTAAACTATTAATGAACCATAATTTGTTGCTATCTCGCCTAATTCATTTATGATGTCTATACTATTATTACAGCATTTATTACCGAGAATTCTTCTCCCTGTTATATATTCTATACTATTTAATATTTCTAGTGGGAATCCATCGTTGAATGTCTTAAATGGTATATTTGACATAATTCCCATAATTTCATAATGTCCATTTAAGCTATCTTTCCCTGCGTTATTAGGCTTGGCAGTAGTGTAATATGCTTCTACATCTTCTGAGTCATTCATATTTAAGGTATTAATAAGTCCTATTTTTTTTAGATTTGGTATAAATGGATCTGCTTTTTCTATAATATGTCCTAGAGTGTTTGCACCTATATCATTATATTTTTCGGCATCAATTGTTGCACCAACTCCAACTGAGTCTAATACTATTAAAAATATTCTTTTATATTTCATATATACTCCTCCTTATTTTTTTGTTCGTGGATGATATTCATTATAGTCTTTTTTTATTTTGTCGTTATTGATGTGTGTATATATTCTAGTTGTTGATATATCTGCATGTCCTAACATTTCTTGGATACTTCTTAAATCCGCTCCATGATTTAAAAGCTGAGTTGCAAAAGAATGTCTTAAAGTGTGAGGTGATATATCTTCATTTAAGTTTTTATCTTTTAGAATTTTTTTAAGTATTATGAAGAAACCTTGTCTAGTCATTTTTTTACCATGGTTATTTAAAAAAAGAGCCTCATCATTTTTGTCTTTTAAAAGTAGACAACGTTTCTCCAAATATAAGTTTAAATAATACATAGAATACTCCCCTATTGGAATTATTCTTTCTTTATTCCCTTTTCCTATAATTCTTATTATACAGTTAGTAAAATCTAAATTATTAACTGTTACATTTATTAATTCACTAACTCTTAGACCTGAAGAATAAATAAGTTCTAACATTGCTTTGTTTCTATAATCAAATGGATCATTTAAAGGAATATCTAAAAGAATTTTTATTTCATTATCATTTAGTACTCTAGGTAATTTTTTTATCGTTTTTGGCCTTGTGATAGAAGCTGCTGGATTATGCTTTATTATTTTTTCTCTTTCTAAATAAATATAGAAATTTTTGATTACAGTTAATTTGTGAGCAATAGTTGTAGTTTTATCGTTAAGAGTGGTTTGATGTTTTAAAAAATTTTCTATATCTCTTTCAGTTGTACACTCTATTTTGAAATCTTCTTTATATATATTTTTTAAATAGTTTATATACACATTTAAATCATTTTCGTATGATTCTTTTGTTTTTTCTGATAAGCCTTTTTCAAATATACAGTAGTTTAGAAAGTCTAAGACAGCAGTTTTATAGTTCATAATACCACCTTTAAATATTATATATTATTTTAAATAAAAAAACAATATTTCAGAAAGTGACTTATTGATTTTTCTAAATTGAAATATTGTTTTGTCTTAATTTTTTTCTTGAATTTTAATTAATTTTGCATGTACTACTAGTTTTTCACTCTCACTATAGCAAGTTGATAATGTTAAAATGTTATTGCTTATATCTGCAGTTGTTTTAAAATCATAAATACTACGATTTGTTACTGTATTTAAAAATTCGGAAAAATCTTTTTCTTTTAGAAAGTTAATTTGAATGTAGTCATTTGTTGTTGGGATTTTATAGATACTAAATATTTGCCATAGCATATTTTTTTGTTGTGTGGAGAAATTAATGATAAAATTGTTTTTGCTACTGTACCATTTATTACTTAAAATATTTTTTAAACTTCCAAACATAGTACCATCCTTTCTTCCATGAGCATATATTATTGTATTCTTTTCTAGATTGTTGATATTATTTCGATAATCCATAAAAATCCATCCAGCCTTATTTTTGAATTTGTTAAAACTATGATTTAAGTAATATTCATTGTCTTTATGTTGGACTACAGGGTAATTTATATTGGTTCCGTTTACTTTAATCCAAGCGACAGTTTCCTTATTTTGATTTACTAAATCAGAAAAATTGACATTCAAATAATCCATTTTTGTAAAATCCCAATATGGATCAGATGATTGTATTTTTTCTTCATCAATTACCTTAATTTCCGTTTCGTTTGGTTTTACTTTTGTTAGTTTTGTTTTCTCTTTTATTTTTGATATCTCTTTTTTACTATTATTGTTATCCTTAATCCAACGGATAATGTGAAAACTACTATAGATTGTTGTCGTTATTGAAATTATAACTATTAATTTTAAAAATATAATTTTCACTTTTCTTTTAATTTTAATTTTCCTTTTAATCTTTTTCATTGTATACTCCATAAAAAGTTCTATGGGTTACATAGAACTTTAAATTTTATTTGTTTTTTTCTTTAATATGATAGTGCTACTTATGAGGATAATACTTCCAATTATTAAGACTATTATATAAGCTTGAATACTATCTAATGTATTTGGATTTTTTTCATTTGTTGAATTATTTACTGTAGTACTTGAATTATTTTCTGTAATATTTTTTCCATATATTATATATTCTGATAAGCTATTTGTGTTAAATACTACACATCCATCTTTATATTCTACGTTATTTATTTCACTAGTTGTTCCATTACTATTTATTGAGATTACTTTATATATATCGTATTTTTTATTTATTGGAATATTAATAGTAAAATTTCCATTAGTTAATGGTACTATATTATTTTGATCATCCATAACTTTAATATCATACGATATGATATTATCAAATTCGTCTATTGCTTCATTTCTATTGGTTATTGTTGCTTTTAAAATATGATTTTTGTTAAGCGCTTTTAAAGAGTTAATGATTATTCCGCTATTTAAATCACTAAATTCTTTTTTGTTATCTTTCATATCTTTTAATACATCGTATTTATTAGGGCTGTTATATAAATTTATAATTGCTGTTTCTATTTCTCTTTGTTTTGAATCATTAATATAACCGCTGAAAGTTTTTTCACCTATAACAATGTATGGTGTAACATTTGCTTCTTCTCTTAAGAAGCTTTGAACTTTAATTCTTAAACTATTATTTAACTGATTATTTCCTACTTCATAGCTTATTACTCTAATTTTATCAGCATAATTTACTAGAAGTGTATTTGCTATATATTTATAGAAGTTTTTACAATTTAAACATCCATCTTTTCTAAATATATAAATTGTTGCTTTATCTTCTGTATCTTGATAATTTGTAAGATCGCCAGTTATATTTTCTTTGGTGAAGGTTTCTTGTAATGTTTCGCTAGTATAAATTGTTAAGTCCAATTCTTTGGCTTTAACAGTTAGTGGAAACATAATGATTGAAATTAGCATTATTACAACTATTGTAATTGTTTTATTTTTCATACTTTCTCCTTTTTCTGTCATATTTTACTTTATGCCAATTAATTTGTCAATATTTTTTGTTTTGAAGCTTTACAATACCTTATTTTATCATATTAATAAACTGATTTAGAGAAGTAGTATTATATATTGGATATCTTGGTATTTTATACTTGTCAACAGATCTTGTTGCTTTTTTATTTTCTCCGATAAATGCTAATTTAAATCCAACTTCTTTAACGCTTTCAATAGCAGAGTTATTATAAGCATAGAATGGAAAACAAAATGCTGTACTTTTTCCTAATATATCGATAGATTTTCTTAAGTCTGTAAGTACCTCCTCTTTTGTAGAACACAATAGCTGAGCGCCTCTTGTTTCTGTACTACACATATTTCCTGTATGCATATCAAAGGTATGACTTTCTACATCTAAGTGATCTGAAATATAGTTGTTTTTATCCCACCAACCAGCTATTAAGAATAAAGTAGCATACATATCATATTCTTCTAGTATAGGGATTAGTTTATTGCCATTATGTTTTCCAGTTCCTAGTGCCCCATCATCTATTGTTAATAATACACTTCTTGCTGGTAGTTCTATTTCACCATACATCCAAGCTCTAAATTCTTCCATTTTTAAAGTTTTATAGCCATTATCTTTTAAAAACTGTAATTGCTCTCTAAATTTTTTGGTGTCTAAACAGATATTTTCGTTACACCCTTCTCCAAGCGATGAATCATAAAAGAAATGATAATTTATAACAGCTATACTAGAGGCTTTAGAATCTGTACTAGGTAATCCTTTTGTATTTGCTATAGTTTTTTCTATTATTTTTTCTCCATTACACATCTTTTTAAAGTCATCTAGGCTAGTTGAATTCTTTACAACATATCTATTTAAATTTTCTAATTTACTATCTTTGTTAGTAGTTGAATTATTATTTGTAAATTTTATATCTGAATCGGTTGTAAGTAATATATCAAAATTATAGTTTTTAATATTGTTCATTATTTCTTCGTTTTCTTTATCATATGTTAATACTATAGCCTTATCTTTTAATCTTATATTTGATTTTAGCCATTCTTTATATGTTGTAAGATTAATAGTATAATAGCCTTCAGTTTTCAAATAGTCTAATTCTTCTTTTAATTTGTCAGTACTTGTATTGCTATAGTCGATAATGCTTATATGGGTAGCTTCATTTTCTTTTGTATTTTCACTATCGATTATTTCTATCGTTTCATCTTTTTTTATAGCATATGTATTATTTAAATAATTTACATAATAGTTATTATCGTCGATATATTCAATTGGTAATTCATAAGATTTATTTATTTCAATATATTTATTATTTGTTATAAATCGTGTTGTTTTCTTGGTTTTTAGATTTTTATTAAATACTAAATAGTTATTTGGTATTTCGTTTTTAGTAGCTTCTTTATCTTTTTTATCGATATCTTTATAATATACATAATAGTCTTCATCTTTAACTTTGAAATATTGCTGATTTGTTGTTTGGATCGTTGTTTTTTCGAGAACTAATTCAAAATCTTTGGAAATTTTACCATATTTTACATATTTGTCTTTGGACTTTTTGTATATTTTGCTTTCTTTGTTAGTAATTGCATAAGTGTTGTAATGAGATTTGATATTTTGCAAAGTCTTTTTTTCGCTAAGATTTTTATATACAAAGATTGTGCCACTAAATAATATCAGGATAAAACAAATGATAGTACAAATTATAACTTCTTTTCTTATTTTTAATTTCTTTACTTTTTCTTTTTTCATAGCCATCCCTCATTATGATTATATATTTATTAATATGAAATAGCAAGGAATATTTTATTATAAGTGCGTGTCTTCGTTTGCTTGTTTTTAAATATTTTAGTGTGTTATAATTTTAGTAAATAATATTAATTTAAACTTTGGAGGTAATTATGGATAAACCACTTGCCTATAAAATGGCACCAGAAACATTAAATGATATTGTAGGACAAAGACATTTAATTGGCGAAGATAAAATAATTAGCAATTTGGTTAAAAATAAGAAAATTTTTTCGATGATTTTATATGGAAAACCTGGTATTGGTAAAACTAGTATTAGTAAGGCTATTATAAATGATTTGGGAGTTAGATATCGAGCACTAAATGCAACGATTAATACAAAAAAGGATATAGATATTGTTATAGAAGAAGCTAAAATGTATGATGGTATTGTTCTGGTTTTAGATGAAATACATCGTCTTAATAAGGATAAGCAAGATATATTATTACCTCATTTGGAAAGCGGTTTGATAACACTTATTGGAATGACTACAGAAAATCCATATCATTCCATCAACCCTGCTATTAGAAGTAGGTGTCAATTGTTTGAACTTAAAGAGTTATCTTATGATGATATAGTTGATGCATTATTAAAAGCTTCTAAATCAAAATATTTAGAGGGGATGAAAATAGATGATAAAGCTATTTCCTTAATTGCAAGATTATCTGGAAATGATTTAAGATTTGCTTATAATCTTTTAGAAGTATCTTATTATTCTACTAATGATAAAGTAGTTACGGAAAGTATTGTTAAAAAAATTAATTCTAGACCTGTGTTTTTTAGTGATAAAAACGGTAATGGACACTATGAAGTATTAAGTGGTTTGCAAAAGTCTATTAGAGGAAGTGATGTTGATGCTAGCCTTCACTATTTGGCAAGACTTGTAAATGAAGGTGATTTACAATCTATTTTTAGACGTCTTAGTGTGATTGCTTATGAAGATATAGGCTTAGCTAATCCTTCTATTGGTCCTAGACTTGATGCTGCTATACGTGCTTGTGAGAGAATTGGACTTCCTGAAGGAAGAATACCTCTTGGTACTATCGTATGTGAAATGGCTCTTTCTCCCAAAAGTAATACTGCGCATATTGCCTTTGATGCAGCTTTAAATGATGTAGAAAGTGGAAACTGTGGTAGTGTCCCCTTACATATTAGACCAGATAGTACAGAGTATAAATATCCTCATGATTATCCTGGAAGTTATGTAATTCAGCAATATTTACCAGATAAGTTGAAAAATAAGAAATATTATTCACCTAAAAATGCTGGTTATGAAAGTACTATTAAACAAATATATGATAAATTACAAAATATCAATATTAGAGGTTCTAAAGAGCAAAAAAATCAAGATTAATAGCCTGATTTTTTTATATACTTATAACTTTTGGAAAATATTTTAGCAGTAGTTTGTATGATGCAAGTCTCCTCTATTTTACTTTATGGTGTGATTTTTATTATTAGTACTATAAATTTAGAATAAACATTTCTAAACTATTTTTTGTTTCGTATATTCCACTTTTTACTTTATAATCTATTTCTCCGATTTCTCTTAATAATTTTTTTATTTCGATAAAGGAAATTTGATAAAGTAGTTCTATTGTTTTTTCTATTCTATATGGATGTATATTTAATATATTAGCGATTTCCTTTTTATTTTTGCTTTTATCTAATAAAGCACTAGTTTGACATAACAGACGTAATTGACTTTCTAAGAGTCCTATTATACTTATATCATCTATATTATACTCATGAAGTTTTTTATAAGTTATTATAGCTTCTTTTTTATTTTTTGATGAGATATATTTGGTCAAATCATAGCTTAGGTTAGTAGTATCGTTTTGATGTTTGAAACAGACTTTTAGAATATCATCTAAGTCTATTTTTTTATTATCATATTTATATTGTTTGAGTTTATCACACTCTGTTTTAATTGCATCTATTTGATTATTAGTATATTCTAAAATAAGTCTTATAGCTTCATTTGATATTTGATAATCTCTTAACTCATTTTTTATAATTTCGTTAGCATCACTATCAATCTTAATGTATTTTGTATTGGTTTTTAAATCTTTTGTTATTTTTTTTCTGCTATCAAGTGTTGTTGCAAGCATAATTAATAGTTTATTTTTATCTGGATTTTTTAAATATTTAAAGAAATGCTCAATTTTTTTATCATTACTATTTAATAATTCTATATTTTTAATTATTATTATTTTTTTTTCAGTTAAAAATGAGTAAGTGTCGAGAGACTCTAAAATATTTTCTAGTAGAGACTCTTCTAAATCATATTCATTTATGTCTGAATTTACAAAACCTTCTTTTTTAATTATTTCTTCTTTTTTTTGTTTAATTGAGAAACTATTTTCACACTCTAATAAGTAACTAAAGTTCATTTTCTATATCTTTCTCAATATTATTTAATATTTCTTGTAATTCTTCTGTAGTTTTTCCGCCTCCTTGAGCGAAAGTTTTGCTTCCTCCACCATTTCCAGATGATCTAACTGATGCTTCTTTGACGATATAACCAGCATTTAAATTAGATGCACTTCGACAAATAAAATTTACAGATTTTTCGTTTTTCTCGTTGTTTATATTAGCGAAAAAGACAAATGACAATTTATGATCGTTTATAAGAGAATCAGCAACTACTTTTAAAAGTGACATGTCTTCATTTTCTAGTTTCATTATTAAATATTTGTTTTTATTTTTTTCTTTTGCTTTTGTTAAATATTTATCTAGATTATTTAAGGTTTGTTTTTCTTTTTCTTCGGTATACTTTCTTTCGAGGTTTTTTACTTCACTTTGGATATAAGCAAGCTCGTTTTGATTAAAGATTATATCTTTATAGCTTGTAGGTTTAGAATTATCTATATTAACATCAAAATCTAGTTTTATGCCATTTTTTGATGCTTCATCTATAATGGATTTTGCTTTTATTAGAAGTTTTATCATTTCGTCATTATATGGTTTTATAATGTTAAATAAAGTGTTTTCAATTTTATTATCAGTTACGGCTTCGATTCTATAAGTATCACTACCTTTAGATTCGTAAGAGAAAATAGCAAATTTCTTTATATCTTTTGTATTTGTAGCATGAGTTCCGCCACATAATTCTATAGATTTTCCCATTTTAACAACTCTTACTATTTCTCCATATTTTTCTGTAAATAGTGCCATAGCGCCTAGCTTTTTTGCTTTTTCTAATGGCATAGTCTCAGTTGATACTACAGAAGCTTTTTTTATTAATTCATTTACTTTTTCTTCTACTTTAATTATATCATCATCTTTTAATTTACCAGAGTAAGTAAAATCTAAACGAAGTTTATTATTATCTACATAACTTCCTGCTTGCTGAATTTCACTATTTATTTCACTTCTTAATGCATAATGAAGCAAATGTACACTACTGTGATTAGCTTCTATTTCTTTTCTTTTGTCTTTATCTACTACTATTTCACATTCATCATTAGTTTTTAAAATTCCATCTAATAGTTTGATTTTATGAATGTGTTGGCCATTTGGTCCTTTAAAAACATCAACTACTCTAGCTTTAAAGTTTTTACCAATAATCATTCCTGTATCATTTACTTGACCTCCACTGGTAGCATACATACAAGTGCGACTAAGTGCTATATATCCATCGTGATCTAGTGCATTAATAATTTCATCTTTTGAAAATATAGCAAGAATATTAGTCTTTAAACGATATATGCCATACACAAAACTGGATTCATCCTTAAAATCTAGAAGTACTTGTTTTTGACTAGCCATAGATGCTTTGGTACGAGATGATTTTCTAGCTAATTCTTTTTGGGAATTCATATATTTTTCAAATTCGTCTTTATTTGTAGTATATCCTAATTCGTTAAGATATTCTAAAGTTAGTTCAAATGGAAAACCATAAGTATCATATAATTTAAAGGCATCAGCTCCGCTTAATATACCATCTTTTGAATTTTTAACCATTTCCTTTAAAATACGTTCACCATCGTTTAGAGTTAGTAAAAAAAGTTTTTCTTCTTCTAGTATTTTTGTTTCAACTATAGCTTGCTTTTCTCTCAAATATGGATATGGCTCTTCCATAGTTTCGATAACAGTACTTACTAATTTATATAAGAATGTTTCATTAAGACCTAATTTTTTTCCAGCTCTAACACTTCTTCTTAGCAATCTTCTAAGAACGTATCCTCTTCCTGAATTTGAGAACGTTGCACCATCGCTTAGAGCAAAAGTTATTGCACGAATATGATCAGCTATTATTTTGAAGTCTGTTTGTCCCATATATTTGATGTTTACTAGTTCTTCGATGTGACTAATAATTTTTGTGAATAAGTCTGTTTCAAAATTACTATCAACATCTTGAAATATTAAACACCATCTTTCAAGGCCAGCGCCAGTATCTATGTTTTTGTGAGGAAGTTCTTTGTATTCATCACGACTTTTCCCCTCTTCAGCATTAAATTGACTAAAGACGTTATTCCATATTTCAATATATCGTTCTTGTTCATCATCATTTTTAAACTTTTCTAGGGCTGTTTTATCTTTGTCGTACTTTTCTCCTCTATCATAAAATATTTCACTATCAGGTCCACAAGGACCAGCCCCTATTTCCCAAAAGTTCCCGTCTAATTTTATGATATGGTCTTTATTCAAACCTAAATCTAGCCATTTATTATAGGCCTCTTCATCTTTTGTATATACTGTTACATATAACTTTTCTTTTGGAATTGCAAAATATTTTTTATCTGTAAGTAATTCCCAGGCAAACTCTATAGCTTCCTCTTTAAAATAGTCTCCAATTGAGAAGTTTCCCATCATTTCAAAGAAGGTTTGGTGTCTTTTTGTTATACCAACATTTTCAATATCATTTGTTCTAATACATTTTTGAATATTAGTAAGTCTTTTAGAATCGGGTACTTCTGTTCCGTCAAAATATTTTTTGAGAGGACTTACACCAGCATTTATCCATAAAAGAGATGGATCATTAATGGGTACTAGCGAAGCACTCTTTACTATTTTGTGAGATTTGCTTTCAAAAAATTTTAGCCAAGTATTTCTTATTTCTATATGTGTCATTTTTTTCATATCATTCATTACCTCTTTCTTGTATTTTAATTATTTCTAATAAACGCTTTCTGTAACTTTCTTTATCTTCGTTATTCAGAATGTAGTAATCAGCGTAGGCAATTGGGCCGCCTTTAGCTAAGTTTTCTATTTCTGATATATCTCTTTTTATTATTTCAGCTTTATTAAATGGCCTATCTTTCCTTTTGTTTACTCTATCATATCTAATATTTTTATCAGAAATTATACATATCATAATAAGATTAGGGAATTTTTCTTTTAGTATTTTGTATTCATCCCAAGAATATAGACCATCTAATACTACATCACCTTTTTTAGAGAGGGCTTCTATTTTGTCTAAAAGAAGGGTTGCAACAACTCCCATACCATATTTTTTTCTTAGATTTTCTCTAAATTCTTTTTGACTATCTGGAGTTATTTCTATTTTTTCTTCTTTCATTTTATCATATATTATTCCCCCGAAGTATACATTTTGATATCCCATATTTTCTAGTATTTCACAAGCAAAGGATTTTCCGCTTCCGCTCATTCCGACAATTGCAATCATTTTATTCATAAAAGATTCTCTCCTTTTATTATACACAAATAAAAGACCCATTTAGGAGGACAGTATATGCCCGGTACCATCCTAAATTTGGTCTTAATTTAGTTAACGAATTTCTCCGATAAAACTCAAAAGTAGCTTTCCTAAAATGTACTAGCTCTCACCTTTTCTAGCTCTCTGTTAATTATTTTAGTACTTTTCTTTCTCATAGTTTTTTAATATTATTCAAAGCAAGACATTTTTGCTTTTATTCTATCTAATATGTGAATTTTCTCGTTTATAAATGTGCATATAATTTTTAATATAGCAACAAGCGGTGTTGCAAATATCATACCTATCATACCAAAGAAATTTCCGAAAATCAATAGTCCTAACATTATAGTTACTGGATGAAGTTCCATAGTATGTCCCATAATTAGTGGTTGGTAAAAATTGTTTTCTAAAGTTTGAACTATTATTATGGAAATGATTGTAAAAATACCAGTAAGTGGCGATATGGTGAAGCCTACTATTATAGCTGGTACTGCTCCTATCCAAGGTCCAAAGTATGGGATAATATCAGTTATTGCACAGAAAAGTATTAATGGTGCTTTTAGTCCAGCTAGTGTTAATCCTATTGCTTGACTTATAAAGACTAGTAGCATTACAATTAATACTCCTTGTATGTAGCTTCTTAGTGATGAATTAATTCTTCCTGTTAAGTCTTTTGTATTAGGATGGTATTTTTTAGGAATTAAATTGTACATTTTTTTAGACATCTTGTGGTAGTCATATGATAAATAAAAACTTATCATTAATCCTAATATTAAGGTTGTCATTACTGAAATAAAGCTTTTGGTTCCTCCTATTACAGTACTAGGTAAGCCAACTGTTATATTTTCACTAAAGTCTCCCATTGCTTTAAAGATGTTTTTCTTGATATTTCTGATTTCAGCGCTATTTGTATTTCCGAATAAGTCATCTATAATGTCTTTTAATTCATTTAAAATATTAGGCATTGCAGCAATTAAGTCTTTTATTTGATTCATTAAATTAGGTATTACAAGAGCAAGTATTACAAAAATTATACTAAGCATTATAAGATAAACTATAATGCAAGCTAGTACTCTTGGCACTTTTCTTTTTACCAATTTATCAACTCCAGGTGCTAGAATCCAAGATATTACTAGACCTATGAATAAAGGAATTAATATTTTAAAGAATTCTCCAATAAATGTAAAGATATGTAATTTATTTAAAATGTAAATGGCAAGACAAATCATAATTATTATTACTAAATTACTTAGTAAGTAAGCAAGTTTTTTGTATTCACTTATGCATTTATTAAGATTGGGAACATTTATTTTTTCGTTTTCTTTTTTTTCTCGCATAGCTTTTCTCTCCTTTTAAGCTATTATACCAAAATATGTTAATTAATTAAAGTAATTTGTAGTCAAAATTCATTTTTGTTATAATAAAAGTGGTGGTTAGATGAAAACTATTTGCGAAAATATAGAGAACACTTTAATAATTAAAAATTCTAAGTTTATTTGTTCAGTATTTTTATTAGAATCATTCGAGGATATTTCGAGGTATTTAGAGGAAGTAAAATTGAAATATTCAAAGGCGACACATTATCCTTATGCTTATATCTTTAATGAATTGAAAAAGGCTGACGATGATGGCGAGCCTACAAGAACTGCTGGTATGCCCATTTTAAATGTTCTCGAAAAAGAAAAAATTACTAATATTCTTTGTGTAGTTACAAGATATTTTGGTGGTATTAAATTAGGAGCTGGTGGTCTTATTAGAGCTTATTCAAAGAGTGTGTCTAATGTTTTATTAAAAGCTAATTTTAAAGAACTTAGTAATGGTTATATTGTTTCTGTAATAACTACATATAATAATGTAAGAGAACTTGAATATCTATTAAATAATAAGATTATTATAAATAAAGAGTTTAATGATAAAGTTATATATAAGATAGTAGTTAGCCAAGAAGTATTAAACAGTTTAGAAAGTAAGGGATTTGAATATAAGATAATAGAAGAGTGTTTAATTGATAATAAAAATAACTAGCAAAGCTAGCTTATATTTATTATACTATTTTTTTGTATATTTTTTAGACATTAGTAATACTTTTTCCTTTTCTTCTCTCATTAACTTTAATAATTCTCCATTATTTATTAATCTTTCATCTAAATTTGTATAGAACTTAATACCACATTCTTCTAATTCATCAATTATATGATCTTCAAAAACATCTCTAATTATACGATGTGATGTATTTTCTTCTACTAATATATCACTATATTTTTTTGTTGACCAGTCTATAGCATTCATAAGTATTAACATATCAAGATATTTTAAGTAATTGTGTGATGCTTGTTCTTGAGATATGGCGTTAATAACATTGCTAAATTTTAGATTATTACTAGTTATTTTAATTCCAGTTAAAACCTTTTCCTGATTAGTCTCTGCTATAGATGAATATTTTTTAATATTTAATAATGATGTTTCAGAAGCTTTAAGGCTTTTTGATTTTGAAACTATTTGTTGTATATTATTTCTTGAATGATTGATATCTTTTTTACAACTGTTTTTAATGTGCTTTAACAAATCTTTATAAATAGATATTACTGTTTCTTTTGACAATATTTCACTTAAATTCATAAATTCTTCAATACTTGGGTATTTTATTCTTTCATCATAAATTATTTGATTTAATAACGGAACTAAAATCTGATAGTTTTTATATGCCTTTTTTAGTCTTGCTTCATACTTTTTACTATCATCTTCTATTTTATCTTTATTAATTTGTAAGAAACTTAAGTCAATTTCTTTTTCCATATTTGTCATCTCCTCCTTGAAACTTGTTTTATTATACATTATACTTTTTCAAATTGCAAACTTTATGTCATAAGAAAAAGGCTTTTTTGCCTCTTTTATTTAATAAAATTTAGTAATTCTTCTAATTTCTTAAGACCTACTTCTCTTTTTTCTATATTATTATTTTTAAAAAGTAGCAATGTAGGAATACTTATTATTTGATATTTATTTGCTATTGCTGGAAATTTTTCTATATCTACTTTTAAAATACTAATATCATTTTGTTTTTCTAATTCGATAAGTATATCAGATTGCATTCTACAAGGTCCACACCAATCGGCATAGAAGTCTACTAGAATAATGTCTTTTTGTATTTCTTTTTGAAAGTCTATTTCATTTTCTAAATATTTTATCATAGTTTTATTCCTGTCTATATTTATCTAGAACATTATTTAAATTTTTAATATCGCCTAGTTTATTTTGTTCTATTAACTCATCTACTGAATTTACAGTTATTATATTATACTTTAACATTATATCTAGCATTTGTAGGTTGTAAACATTAGCGTTTTGAAGACTGTTCGTATCTTTAGCTATATCAACAGTTAAATTGTAAATATCATCAGTAGCGCTTCTTATATCTTTAGTTAATGATGTAAACACAGGAGTTTTATCTAATATAAAATTATTAATAGTTGATTCATGGAATGTTTTACTAGCACTAAATGGAACTGATAGAATTAATAGTATTATAAAGGCTGTAACATATCCGCTTAAAATTCCTATAACTGCTCCAAGTAATGATGATATTGGTTTAACTATTACTAGAAGATTTAATAGTTTATCTACTACATTAGTAAGTGATAGTATAACATTTAAAATTATATTTAAAATGAAGAAAACTATGGCAAAGGAAATTATTTGGTATACTAATATATTTAGTGCAGATAAATTTATTCCTACTAATCCAAAGCTGAAAAATGGGAAGAATTTATAAAATAGTCCTGCTACTGGCCCCATTAAAGCAAATGATAATACTATAAGTAAAATAGTTCCTACCACACTTACTGCTTCTTTTATTACCCCCCTTTGTGAACCTACAATCATACATAAAAGTATGAAAATTATAATTATCCAATCTAGATAATTCAATTTAATCACTCTCCTTATCTTTTAATATAATATTATTATAGCATAAAAGTTTGAAATAAGGTATAATATTTTTGAGGTGTTTACATATATGAACATTGTTTTTAAGGTAAATGATGATATTAAAGAGAAAATGATTAAATACTATGCTGATAAGAAGAGAGATAAAGAAATACAATATGTTGTTTTTCAAGCTGTTGATAATGATACAGTAGTTACATTGTACACTTCTAATAAAGTAATGTTTCAAGGAGTAAGTGCAGATGTTGATGCGAGTATGTGGAAAGAGATGATGGGAATTTCTGATACTCCTAAAATTGATTATAGTAAATATCATAATTGTAGTAGTGTGGGAAGCGATGAGGTTGGAACTGGAGATTATTTCGGGCCAATTGTAGTTACAGCTAGTTATGTTAATAAAGAAGATGTATCATTTTTAGATGAATTGGGAGTTGGGGATTCTAAAAAAATTAATGATTCTACAATACTAAAGATTGCTCCTCAAATTGCTAAGAGAATAAAGTATAGAAGTCTTATATTAAATAATAAAGAATATAACGAAAAATATTCAAAAGATGTAAATATGAATAAGATAAAAGCAATTATGCATAATAAAGTACTATATCAGTTAATTAAAGAAGAAAAACCTGATTATGATTATATTATAGTAGATGAATTTGCTAGAGAAAAAAGATACTATGAATATATTAAAGAAGATCCTAATAAACAAATGGGTATTACTTTTATGACTAAGGCTGAAGATAAAAATTTGGCTGTTGCTTGTTCTTCTATTATTAGTAGATATTTATTTTTACAAGAATTTGATAGGCTTTGTGACAAACTATCTTTACCACTTGTTAAAGGAGCTGGACCTGAAGTTGATAAGATTGGTGAGGAACTTGTTGACAAGTATGGCAAGGAAAAATTGGAAGAAGTAGCTAAGCTTAATTTTGCTAATACACAAAGAATTTTAAAAACTATGATTTTTTAATGGTGAGTTATGGAGTAAGGTACTCCTTTTTGTTTGCTATATTATTTTTGGATTATAAAAAAAGAAGCATTTTTTCTATATAAATGCTTCTTTTAGCGATTTTCTTTTGTAAATCTATTAAATTTTTCTATTTCTTCATCTTCTAAGTCTGTTTTTTCTAAAGATTCAATTAATTTCTTTTGCTCTCTAGTTAGATGCTTTGGAGTTATTACTTTTATTGTTATATACATATTTCCCTTTGAACGTTTGGCTTTATTATCTACTCCTTTTCCTTTAATACGTTGAATATCTCCACTATTAGTTCCTGCTGGAATATTTAGTTTTACACTTCCGTAAAGAGTTGGGATTTCTTTTTTACAACCAAGGATTGCTTCTGTAATTGTTATAGGAACATCTAAATATATATCATCATTTTCTCTTTTATAATATTTGTGTTCTGATACATAAAATTCTAAATACAAGTCTCCTGGCTCTCCTCCATTACTTCCAGGTCCACCTTTTTTGGATAAACGTAATCTATCTCCTGTGCTAATACCAGCGGGAACATTAACGGTGATAGTTTTATGCTTAGTTGTTTGACCAGAGCCATGACAATCAGGACAAGTTTTATCATAAGTTTTTCCACTACCATGACAATCAGGACAAGTTGTTTTAGAAAGGAATGAACCTAATATTGTGTGTTGTTCAGATGTTATTGTTCCGCTACCATGACATTTAGGACAAGTTTTAGAATTTAGTCCGCCTTCACCATTACAAGTGCTACACTCTTCTACAACATCTAATTCCAAATCTTTTTCACAACCATAAATTGATTCTTCAAAGCTTAAGTTTATCTTTTTTAGCATATCAGCCCCTTGGCGCTTTCTAGTTGAAGAACTTCCTCTTTGAGAAAATCCTCCACCAAAACCTCCTCCAAAGAATGAGTCGAAAATATCGCCTAAGTCAATGTCGCTAGCATCAAACCCATAGCTTGCACCATTGAAGCCACCAAAGCCGCTAGCACCAGATCCTACTCCTGCATGACCAAATCTATCATAGTTTGCTCTTTTATTTTTATCTGATAAGACTTCATATGCTTCTTGAGCTTCTTTAAATTTATCGGCTGCTGTTGGGTCATCTTTATTTAAATCTGGATGATATTTTTTTGCTAATTTTCTGAAGGCACTTTTAATCTCTTGCTCAGAAGCATCTTTAGAAACGCCTAAGACTTCATAATAATCTCTTTTATCTGACATAATTTACCTCACTACTTTCTATTTATAGTATAAATTCTCGAATTTTTCAAGAGTATCTTTAAATAAATTTATCGCACTTTCAAATATTTTGGGATTTGTTAAGTCGATATCTATTATTTTTAATATTTCGATTGGATAATCTCTCCCACCAGATTTTAAAAAGTTTAAATATTTTTCTTTAAATCCTGGAGTATTGTTTGTAATATTTTCGACAATATAACATGCAATACTTAAACTGGTGGCATATTGATATACATAAAATGGAGTATAAAAATGTGGTACTCGCATCCATTCATATCCTATTTTTTCATCTATTTCGAT
Source organism: uncultured Bacilli bacterium (assembly GCA_910576925.1). Taxonomy (GTDB): domain Bacteria; phylum Bacillota_I; class Bacilli_A; order RF39; family UBA660; genus UBA2730. The sequence continues at coordinate 19,766 of CAJTKB010000018.1, forward strand.
ATCAGAACCAAAATAGTCTTTATTTAAATTATAGTATATATCATATAAGTATTTACTTGTTAATGTATTACCTTCTTCCACATATTTATACGACTTTTCTTCAAACTCAGAAAACATTGTTTGTCTAAAAAATTTTGACTTAAATAAATCTAATTTTTCATTTAAAATAATTAGTTTATCTTCTTCGTTACTAGCATTTTCATACATATAATTACTTAATAAAAGTTCATTGGTAGTTGAAGCTATTTCTCCTAGGAATATTGAGTATGTTGCATTATGAAATTCATTTTCTTTACTAGCATAAAATGTATGTACAGAATGGCCTAACTCGTGTATTAAACTTCTAAGATCAAAATAAGTATTTACGTAATTTAGAAGTATGTATGGATTAGTAGTTCTAGTAACAATTGAATAAGCTCCTTCTATCTTTCCTATATTAGGGTATTTGTCTATCCATTTCTCAGTAAAAGCTTTATTAATAACTGCTATATAATCTTCTCCTAATATTTCTAAAACATTTAAAACTATTTTTTGAGCTTCGTCAAAAGTATATGTTTTGTTGTTTTTGCCAACTACATTGATATATGTATCGTAGAGATGCATTTTATCTATTTGTAATATTTTCTTTTTTAATTGATAATATTTGTGTAATAATGGCAAATTTTTTCTGACAGTTTTGATTAAGTTATAATATATATTAAGTGGTAGTTTATCTTTATTTAAATTCATTTCTAAAACACTATTATAATTTCTTAATTTTGCTGTTGTAACATTATATAATATATTTTGCGAATAAGTTGAAGTTATAACATTTTGAAAATTTTTATATGTTTCATATAATTTTTCAAATGCTTCTTTTCTAATGTTTCTATCACTACTTTTTATTAGAACTGGATAGGTCGATTCTGTAATATCAAACTTTTTTCCACTACACTCTATAGAAGGAAATTTTATATCAGTATTAACTAGATACAAGTAAGTATTTCTACTTCCTTTTAATACTTTTTCGTATTTGGCTAAAACTTTTTCGACATTTTCGTCTACTATATGGGAGTTTTTATCAAATATTTTATCAAAATAATGCTTATATGAACTTAGTTTTTCTACTTTCAAAAAGTTATCAATTATTTTTTTGTCTGTCTTTAATACTTTTGGTATTTCTTCTGCTATTTGTTCTTCGTATTTAGTATCTAAATTTAATACTTTTCCATACATTTCTTGAGATAATGAATTAGTCATATCTTCATCGTTTTTGGATTTTGAATAAACAAATAGTTTTTCAATTGTTCTTTCTATTTTTTCTTTTTGTAAATAATAACTTTTAAAATTACTACTCGTATCTAAGAATATTGGTAACATTTTATCTAGAATTTCTATCTCTTTTCTAACTTTTTCTAAATCTTTATTAAAATCATTATTATTCTCGTATATTAATTCCAAGTTCCATTTATCTTCTTCATTTAGTTCGCATCTCTTTTTATTTTCCATTTTAGCTCCTATTAATATTACGAATTAAGAAGCAGTTTTATTAACTACTTCTTAATTTTACACTTTTATTTTTCTTCATAATCAGCGTCTTTTATATTATCGTCTTTTTTATCTGTGTTATTTTCTTCTGAACTGTTTTCTTCAGCTTCAGGAGTAGTTTGTTGATAAACCTTACTTGCCATCTCAATTGCTTTTTCCTGTAGAGCATCTTTCTTCTCTTTTAATTTATCAGTATCAAGTTCATCTTTTGTAAGACATTCTCTCACTTCTTTTATTAAGTCTTCTATTTCTTCTTTTTCTTTATCATCTATTTTATCTTTAAAATCTTTTAATGAACTTTCTGTTTGGAAACATAATTGTTCAGCATCATTTCTAAGTTCTGCTTCTTCTTTTCTTTTGTCATCAGCTTCTTTGTTAGCTTCAGCCTCTTTCATCATTTTTTCTACTTCTTCATCAGATAAATTAGTATTTGAGGTAATTGTTATTTTTTGTGATTTATTAGTACCTAGGTCTTTTGCTGTAACATTTACTATACCGTTAGCATCTATATCAAATGTAACTTCTATTTGAGGTACTCCACGACGAGCTGCTGGTATTCCTGATAATTGGAAATTTCCTAATGTTTTATTATCAGCAGCCATTGGACGTTCACCTTGTAGTACGTGAATATCTACAGCTGGTTGATTGTCTTGAGCTGTTGAGAATACTTCCTTTTTAGATGTCGGAATAGTAGTATTTCTAGGTATTAGTGTTGTCATAACTCCACCTAAAGTTTCAAGCCCAAGTGAAAGTGGTGTTACATCAAGTAGAACAATATCATTAACATCTCCAGTTAGAACTCCACCTTGAATAGCAGCACCCATTGCTACAACTTCGTCTGGATTAACTTCTCTTGAAGGATCTTTTCCAAGTTCTTCTTTAACAACATCATAAACCATTGGAATACGAGTTGAACCACCAACAAATAGTATTTTATCAATATCTTCTTTCTTAAGAGAAGCATCTTTTAAAGCGTTTCTTACTGGTTTAAGAGTTGATTTTACTAGATCGCGAATTAAATCTTCAAATTTAGCACGAGTTAAAGTTACATCTAAGTGAAGAGGACCTCCATCTTCTCCTTGGGCAATAAATGGTGCAGAAATTTGAGTTGAAGTAATACCTGATAAGTCTTTTTTAGCTTTTTCAGCAACTTCTTTAAGTCTTTGCATAGCCATCTTATCTTTAGATAAGTCAATTCCGTTATCCTTTTTAAAAGTATCTACTAAGTAGTCAATAATACATTTATCAAAGTCATCTCCACCAAGATTATTATCGCCATTAGTTGATTTAACTTCAACAACTCCATCACCTAATTCAAGAATAGAAACATCGAATGTTCCACCACCTAGATCGTATACAAGTATAGTTTGTGAAGTATCTTGTTTATCTAATCCATAAGCAAGTGCTGCTGCTGTTGGTTCATTGATAATTCTTTCAACTGTTAGACCTGCAATTTTACCAGCATTCTTGGTTGCTTGGCGTTGAGCATCATTGAAGTAAGCTGGAACAGTAATTACTGCACGATCAACTTTTTCTCCTAAATAATCTTCTGCATAATCTTTTAAGTGACTTAATATCATAGCAGATACTTCTTCTGGAGTATATTTTTTATCCTTAATTTCTACTTTTTTACTAGTACCCATTAGTCTTTTTATACTAGATATAGTGTCTTTATTTGTTAGAGCTTGACGTTTAGCGGCATCTCCTACGCTCTTTTCGCCATCTTTATTAAATGAAACTACTGATGGAGTAGTTCTTCCTCCTTCTTTATTAGGAATAACCTTTCCTTCTCCTGCTTCTAAAACTGCGACACAACTATTTGTTGTACCTAAATCAATTCCTATTATTTTACTCATAATTATTTTTCCTCACTTTCATTTACTTCGATTTTATTTACTTTAACTGTGGCAGGTCTTATTACCCTGTCCTTTAATTTATAACCTTTTAATAATACTTCTAGAACTTCATCATCTTGCTTTCCTTCTACAGTGTCAGTCATTAGTGCTTGTTCTAGATTACTATCAAAGATTTCACCTCGTCTTTCAATTGTTGTTACATCATAGCTTCTTAATACTTCTGTTAATTGAGAATATATCATTTTAAATCCTGTTAAGAATTTTGATAATTCGTCTTCTAGATTGTTATCATCTAATGATATAGCTCTTTCAAAATTATCTATTATTGGAATAATATCTGCTATTATATCTTTGTTAGAGTATTTTAGTAAGTTTTCTGTTTCTTCATCTTTTCTACGTCTATAATTTACAAGTTCAGCTTGAGAGTATTTTACTTTTTCTAATAATTCTTTGTTTTCCTGCTCTTTTTTTTCTAACTGTTCTTGTAGTTCTATTAACTCTTTATTTTCTTTTTTATGACATTTTTTAGTTTTTACTTTTTCTCTTCCTTCATTAGAAGAATTGTTGTCATCTTCTGTTTTTATTTCGCAACAACCATTTGCACATCCACATTCTTCTACATTTTGATTTTCGTCTTTTTCAATTTTTTCTTTTTCCTCTTGCATAATTTACCTACCTTTCAATGTTTTCTTTTATGAATTCTAATAAATTTATTACTCGTTCATATTCCATACGTTTAGGACCAATAATTGCAATTGTTCCTTCATCGGTTTTAGTTTTATACTTAGTCTTGATAACTGCCATATCTTCATCTATTTGACTTTCTTCACCAATATATATTTCTATATCTTTTGAGTCATCATTATTTTTACTAGTAATCTTTCTTAGGATATCTTTATTATCAAGTTTATTGTATATTCCTTTTACTTTTTCTAAGTTTGAAAATTCTGGTTGTTCAAGGAATTTATTTTTGCCTACAACATTAACTGAGTTATTATCAGTAAAGTCTGTAAACACGTGGTAAAAGGCATTATAAATTTGTTCATGCTGACTTACGTACTTGCCAATAATTGGTTTTACTTCATATTCTAGTTTCATACTAACTTCATCTATTGGTGTTCCTGTAATCAGATTATTAATTAAAGATACAGTCTTTTTTACATCTTCAATTTCTACATCTTCTAAAATAATAGTTTTGTTTTCTACGTGTCCTTTATCTGTTACAACAATTATTGTCATAGCATTTTCATTTATTGGCACAACTTCTATTAACTTTAATAAATTATCATGAGAACTAGAACCAAGAATAACACTTGTATAACTTGTCATATCAGATACTACTTGTAAACTTTTAGATATACAATCAGATAAGGCTAGCTGATGATTATTAAAGATAATCTCTAACTTTTCCATATCAGACTTTTTCATTTTTTTTCTGTCCATTAAATTTTTTATATAGTAATTATACCCAGTTGCACTTGGTATTCTACCACTTGATGTATGTGTTTTTTCAAGTAGACCAATATCTTCTAAATCTTTCATCTCGTTTCTTGCAGTTGCTGGTGAACAGTTAATTCTTTTTGATATTAGATCAGAACCTACAGGTTTTGCAAGATGAATATATTCTTCTACTATAAGTTTTAGAATATTATTTTGTCTTTTGGTAAGCATGCTTTTACCTCCTAGCACTATAGTTTTCTGAGTGCTAATAATATTATATGCTTATCAATTAGCACTTGTCAACTTATTTTGCTAATTTTTTTCGACATCTTTTTACGTGTATAGAACAAAGCACTTTATTTACAATAGGAAATTACCTGTTAGATTGTTTTTAATCTAATAGGTAATTAATGTTTTTATTTATTGTATGCTCTGAGAATGTCAAATAATTTATTTAGTACTCTATTTTGTAAATATAGTATTATTGAAATGGAATAGGCAGTATGTTAGTAATAATAATTATTGTCAGTATATTTTTTACATATCAATAGATTGTTTTAATGTTTCAAATATATCCTTATTGTTAAAGTCATCTTTTTCTAAAGCATTTTCTTCCATAAATTCTCTTAACCAATATAACCAGACAGTATCATTTTCTTCTTTTGCTACCAATGTTATTTTTTCTAATTCATTTATTAAGGTATCTTTAGGAATTGTTGATAATATATTTAATATTTCTTGAACACCTGGCCAGTTCCAGTCTCGCAACCACATAAATAGTTCTGGTATAATATCAGACACCATTGGATAACCTCTTGCTTCTAATACTTGGGCTGCTATATGCCAAGATGGTTTTGTTACTATATCTTGAGTAAACATTTTATTACTATAGTTAATATCTTTTGCTAATATTTTAATGTTTTCTTCGCACTCTTCCTCAGATAAACTCATATAATTGTAAAGAGTTTCATAATATATATCTTTCTTTTTCATTTTATTCTCCTACTTTTCCTTTACTATCCCATACAATAGCTTTTAATATTCTTGAATATGGATGTGGGGCTTCGTTGGCATTTTCTCTTGTTCGCATCCAGGCTGATAGAGTTAATTCTAAAGTAGTAATTATTACATAATGTGTTTTTCTGCTTCCAGACTGTTTAGCAATCAAAACACCTGTAGCATTTACAGTTTCTACTGTTGTTGTAACATACTTAACCTTTGGTTTAATAGTTGTAAATGATAGTCCATCTAGGTCATATTAGGTTTTAGTGTTAAATTCTTATATGTATTATTCCTGGTCCTATATATTATTGTTTATTGATTTGTTGTAGGTGTTGGAGTACTAGATGTTGTACTCTTAGATTTTGTTTGAACTTTTACTTTTTGTTTTGCTATGACATTTGCACCAATTCCTACTAAAGCACTGGTCACCTTCTTTACTGTCTTTGATATTACTACTGCTACTACTATAGCAAGTTTGGCTGCAAATAAACTCTTTGTTTGTATCACAAGTGAAAATTGGATTATTTGAAACATAGGCGTATAAATTATAACTTATAACATCTTGATTGGCACCACATACTCCATTAGCATTAATAAATCTTTTACATTTAGGACTATGGTATATACTGTTTAAGTAATATAGTTCTGTTTCTGTATCATAGTAATAACTTATTTTAGTTATTTTGTGTTTAACCCTCTTTAGTCTGGTCTATTAATGTCCCCATTTTTTTGGCATAATCTAATAATTGTATAAGAGTGTGGTCTATACTATGAATATCTTCCCAAATTATTCCCACTTCAGAAGGGGCGTGATCCTTAGGTTTTTTATATTTATTATCTGATTTAATAACTTGGAAATCTAATTTTTTTAGTTCCCTTTTATTAAATGATAATTTTGCTTGCCAAGTTTTTTTCTCAAAATCATCAAGAGTGAAGCTTAAATTCTTACTTATTTTCCCTAAATCTGGTTTACTACTTCCTACCCAATTATACATTGAAACTATTGCTTGTTCGTCGTCGTATTCTTTTGGCAAACTTCCCTTATTTGTTCTTGCTTTAGCTACTACTCTAAGTAATATATATTTATTATACCATTTATTATTTTTGATAAATTCAGAGCGTTTTACTAAATCTTTATTAACCTTAAACCTTTCGGTTAACTCATAACATTTAATCTGATATAGTAAAATATCTCCTACTTCCCAAGGTGATCTTGTAGATGTGAGTTTTGCTACTTTTTTCTCTGGTG
>CAJTKB010000019.1 GCA_910576925.1 uncultured Bacilli bacterium
AAGTAAATGTTAATACGTATAGAACATTTAATGAAGCAAGACTAGCAATATTTGAGTTTATTGAAAGTTGGTATAATAACAAGCGTATTCATAGTACACTTGGATATATAACACCAAACGAAAAGTATAACGCCTATACTAGAAGTTTAGCTTTAAATATGGCTTTGTGACAAAAAAAGTGTCTAAAAACTTGACCTAAATCCAGTTTAGAAGAATATAAGGAAGATAAAAATACTATAGAAAATAGAATTAAAGATATTGAAAAGAAAATAAAAGAAGAACAGGAATTAGAACAATATAATTTTACCTTTGAAGATATAATGTTAAAAAGAGATATAGAAAGTATTAAATGTTTTGCTAACCCATTCTATCAATTAATATTTCAAACTAAATGGAATGAAATGTCAGTTACAGAAAAACAAGATTTAATGATGAGTTATATTGATACTATTGAAGTTATAAAAAAAGATAAATATATCAAAATAAAACATATTAGTTTTAGAAAAACTTTTATTGAAGAATATGCTAACTTGTTTGCTAATAAAGGGATAAATAAGGCTGTTGAAATTACGAAAAATAATGCACCAATAAATATTGAAGTATCTGCTCCAATGACTAGAGAAGAAATAAAATCTTATATCAGAAAATTACAATTAAACTATCCAATTGATTATCAAGAATTAAGAAAAGAACAAATTAATGATAAGCAATTTATGCTTAAATATATTAAAGGTAATTACTTCAATGAACCATTTAAATTAATACCTATTATTGATAAATTTAAAATAACTCATTATGGATTAATAGAAGTACCTGTTAGCCCAATTAATATAGCTAATATTAATATATAGGTACATAAATTTGTACCACTAAAATAATATAAATGATTTTAAATTCTTAAATTTTGGTACAAATAAGCCTATTTTAAGTATTAAAAATTGGTCATTTTGTCATACATTTGTTATACAAATTACCAAAAATGGTCTTTTTTAGTTAAAATTTTGTCATACAAAAGTAATACGAAAATAAAATTGTCATACAATTTGAAATCTCATAAACCCTTTATTTATGGGGTAAACTCGCCACTGGTGAGTTGTTTGTCATACACACTTATCCTGCTAAAAAAGGAACTCTTGACTTGGTACATTAAAAACTAAGAAATATGTAAAAAATCAAAAAGAAAAATGTACTACAAATCTTTTAAAAACACCTAGAAAGTATTATAATATTTATAGAAATTATTTATCAAATTTGTACAAGTAGATCAATTTATTCAATTTAATCTATCGTACAAATAGTAATTTGTAGAGGTGATGAAATGAACAAAAAAATATTAAAAATAGGGTTAATTATTATATTATTAATTTGTTTTTTTGCTAGTATCTCTTTAATTATTTTATTTAGGAATGAACTAAAAACATTAACTTCTTTAAAAAAAATTGATGATAATGGAATGTATCAAATGACTTATTATGGAGATTATGGTTTTGATGATTTTCTTGAAATAGGAGCAACAAATGATAAAGATATAGAAGAATATGTTACTAAAAGATTATTGAAAGGTATTCCAATTAAGTTTAATGTTACTGATAGTGGATGTACTGCTTTTGTAACAAGAAATGAAAACAATGATGTGATTTTTGCTAGAAATTTTGATTTTGATTATGCACCATCCTTACAATTATATACAAATCCTAAAAATGGTTATGCTTCAGTTTCTACTGTAAATTTATCTTTTGCAGGATATGAAAAAGATAAACTACCAACAAAAGGAGTCAGTTTTAATAATTTTTTAACTCTTGCTTCTCCATACCTTCCTTTTGATGGAATGAATGAAAAAGGTTTAACAGTAGCATTACTTGCAGTTCCAGAAGTACAAATAAAAAATGATTCAAGTAAAATTACACTTAATACAACAACTACTATAAGATTAATTTTAGATAAGGCTTCTAATGTAGATGAAGCAATAGAGTTATTAAGAAAGTACAATATTTACTTTTCTGGAGATGTTTATTGTCATTATTTGATTGCAGATAGCACAGGAAAATCAGTAATTATAGAATACTATGACAATGAAATACAAGTAATAGAAACCGATAAACAATATCAAGTGGCTTCTAACTTTGTAGCATACAATAATCTAAATATAGGGGAAGGATACACTGAATTTGATAGATATGATAAAGTTATGAATAAAATAAAAGATAATAACAATTCCCTTAATATGGATACTACTATCAATTTGTTAAATGATGTAGGAATTTATGACAATGGTATTGATAAATTACAATGGTCAGTAGTGTATAATATTACTAATAAGACAGGTAAAATATGGTCGCATAGAAATACTAAAAATATTAAAGACTTTAAGTTAGAATAAAATATTTATAATAACAAATTACAATTTGGAGTGAGAAATTATGGGCTTATTTAATAAAAATAAAATTGACTTTTATAAAGAGTATAAAATTTCAGAAAAATTAACAAAAGAATCTACAATTAACCATATTTCTAAAGGTAAAATACCTATTGAAACAGGAATCTATAATAATGGTCTAATTAGCATATTAGATATTGATGTTTCAGTAAATATAATGAAAAATTGGGAATGGAGATTTGATAAACATTTTATTCCTATTATTGCAACTGCATTTGGAGATTTATTTATGTATAGTCCTAGGAGTGAAAATTGTTATTTTTTTCAAACGCAATATAATACACTTGATTTAATTACAGATAGTATTGATGAACTTTTAAATAAAGCATTACTTGATAATGGAATTAAATCAAAAGTTCTATTACAAGATAAATTCAATAATGTTTATGAAACAATAGGTTATCTTAAATATAATGAATCATATATTTTAAAACCTTGGATAATGTTAGGTGGAAAAGACATAGTTGAAAATTATTCTATTGAGAATTTATCAGTATATTTAGATTTAGTTTCACAATCATTAGAAAAATAAATTACAATTTAGGAGTTAGGGTTATGAAAAGAAAAATAGCATTTATAGTTATTGCTTTAATAATCGTGATAGTTGGAGTTTGGATATTAGTTAGTAATAACCGAAAAGAAGATTACAAGAAAAATTATAGTTATGAAGAATTAAGTAATATGGCATTAGAATACTTTTTTGCTACTGGAGATATTATAGAAGATAAAGAAGAATATCATGTTGGTATTGATAAAAATGTTATTCCTAAATATCAAAATCAAAATATGGTTGTTATTGAAATTAGACATATTAACGCTAATGTAATTAATACTTTAGATGCACGATATTATATAAATATTTATACTGCAAAGGGATATGATGATTTAGAAAATGATATTGATTTAAAACAATATAAAAACTAAATTACAATTTCTCTCAAAGATTATATTATTAGGTGCAAAACTATACAAATGATGTTATAATTGACTTAAAAATTAGCCTTATTGCCAATTTCCAAACGTGGTTATCTCACGCACCATGTGGTTATAAAACAAACAATTTGTTTGTATGAAATATATTTAGGGAGGTTTTATTGATATGAGTAATAATATGGAATTATCAATAGTTGTTGAAAAGAGGAAAAGAAATAAAGTGTCTAAAGATTTAAATAGTGAAATAAAAAGGGATTTAGAGATGTTAGAGCAGCATTTTAGCCAAAAAACAGATAATAATTTATATGATGTTATAGTCCATGACTATGAAGATAAAAGATATAAGGAATGTCCTTTAGGGAATCATAGTGTATTTTTATTAATTGAAGATGTTTCTGAAAAATATGTTAATGATATGGAAAATAGTGTATACTATCAATGTGTTTGTTTAGAATGTGGTACAAAGGAAAATTTCAAAATGTCTATTGCAGATAGGAAAAGAGTTGTTGATACGCATATGGAACCTATGGCTGTATTGATGGAATTTTATAAAGTTAGAGAGAAGTATTTAGAATTAAAAAATGAACAATTATCAAACGAAGAAATTACTATTAGTTTAAACAATTATTATGACTCATTACAGGAAAAAACAACTGTTAGACAGAAATTGTTAAAGTAGAAAAAGTTATAATTTTATAATGAGAGCAAATCCACAACTAAATATAAAGTAGTTTGTTTTTGACTCCGTCAGGTCCATCAGATTGATAGGAAACTCGAACTTTTCATTCGAGAGTAATAAATATTAACTAGAAGTACCGTCTAGTTTTTTTGTTATTTAAGAATGGAAGTGATGAGTATGGATGTTGTAAAAGAATTAGAGTTTGATAAAGATGTTTTAAAAAGGATTGAAATGATATGTAGATTTGCTTGTGTTAAACCCTTCATTAAACAAGGAAGCATTATCAATATTAAGGTACAAACATTGCTTATGTAAGTCTACATATCATTTCAATCAAAGAGAATGATTATTTACTATTTAATGGAAGTGATACTTTATTTGTAAATGATTATTCTAATAGTATTAAATTAAAAGATTTAGAAGTTCATATTAAAACAAATTAATTGTTTTAAAACTAGGCATGCAAAAAGGAAGTACAATGCTTGAGGTTAAAAGTATGGTCTTTTTGTACTTTTAATCTCTCTAAAAATAAGAAAAGGAGAGATGTGGATTTAGGTCAATTTAATAAAAACACACTTGTGCATTGATATCATCAATGCACAAGTGTGTAATTTATATTATTTTTGAGTAGACTTATCCAATACCAAAGTAGTTTTAGGTATTTTTTTATTAATTTCAAATTCTTTATATTCCTCAATAAAACAGGTTGTTTCATCAACATAATTTGTTCTAGGCCTTATCAATTCTGAAATAGGGATATCATCAAAAATACAAATTGTTGAATCCTGTTCTGGAGAAACCGTATATAAAATTCTTCCACACTTTAGCTTTGCAATTGCTTCATCAAATTCTTCTGAATAATAAAAAATACCATTACTTTTTAAATTAACATCGCTTAGAATTCTTGTAAATTTAGTATTCTTTTTGCAAGAAGCAATAAAGCTAATTAAATTATCTCTATCAAAAGAATATTCTTTTTGAAATGCGGATAATGCACTAAATAGAGTAAGCAAATTATAAGTAGTAAATTCTGAATTATAGAATCTTTTTATATATTTACTATGTTCCTCGAACATAACATTATTATTTGACATAAAAACCTCCTCTTACTAATTATTATAGCACTTTTTTATTTTAAAAACAGTAAAAAATAGTAAAAATAAATTTTAAATTACAATTCTACTATATAATATATAAAAAGAGAAAGTATAGAATTTTTTTCTCGTATAGTCAGCAAATTAAGACATGACAAAAAAACATGCAGAAGCATTTTAAAAGTTGAATGTAAATATAAGAAATTTATTTCATTTTTTATAGTGTTGTTAATTTTTTTGGATAAGTGTCTCTAATTAATTTACTTTTGAAATTTAAATGAGTAATATGTTATATTGTGATCATTAGAAGAAAATTGTTTTATTACATTATTAATTTTCTCTTCTTCTGCATTTAATTCTTTATACCAATATAGCATAAACCCATTTTTATAGTTTTGTTTATAGAATAAATTATAAATATCTCCTATTGTAAAATAGTTTTGTTTGTTTTTATGTGATTGATACCATTTATCTTCTAATAGCTGTTTTATATTATCAATACTAGCAGTATTTGAAATTTCTCCAATAATGAAGCCATCATCTTTTAAATATTTTTTTATTTCATTAATAAAATTTTCTGGTTCTTTTATATCTTCTAATATATTTCCTATTAAAATATAGTCATAATTGTTTTGTTTAAGTTCAGATATTGATTTATATACTGTTGCAAAATTTTTTGCAACATTACTTTTATTTTTATTCGGCTCAATCGCATCAATATGTACGTTTCGGAACTTGTATTTTATTTTTAAAATAGTAATCCCTATACCACAATTTATATCTAATATGTTAACTGGTTTTTCTAATAATTGTATAGAAGCTTCTTTTAGTTCATCAAATGCGAATGATGAGAATCCCCACTTTTTTTCGAAGTAAGTTCTATTCTTATTAAGTATAGGGTAAAATTTGTTTAAATCCTTTCTGAATTCTGTTCCTAGATAGTGATGAATAAAACAATCGTGACATAGCATAAGTTTATAACCTAATTTAATTATTCTTAAGGAAAGATCATTATCTTCAACATAGCCAGGAGAATATTCTTCATCTAGTGATTTTATTTTATTTATTACCTCCCTTTTTATCAAAAGACAAAATCCTATTAAAAATGCTTTTTCTTCCCATTTTTCAGAATTAGAAATATTGTTTTTTTCGGCTAATATTTGCATTTCATTAAAGTCATTATATTTTATATCAAGGCCTTGTAAATTTTCACTGTGATTACATACTGCTCCAGCTGCACCTATGTTATTATTACTATGTAGACAAGTTTTTAAGTTTTTTAACCAATTTTTTGTTACTATAGTGTCATTGTTTAGAAGAAGAATATCATTGTTTTTATTTGCAATTTTAATTCCTTGATTACATCCTTTAGGAAATCCTAAATTTTCTTCATTAAGAATTATTTTTATATTCTTTTGAGTTTTTAACCATTTTCTTGTATCATCTGTTGAAAAATTATCAATAACTATAATTTCATAGGTATCTTTTTCTGTATATTTTTTAATACTTTTAATACATTCTTTAGTGTAATCTAAGTTGTTGTATGTTAATATTATAATAGAAGTTTTATTTTGCATAACTAGTTTCCTTTCTTATGTATAATATATGCTAGTAGTTTATGAAATTGAAATATAGTAAAATATTTATAATAATAGTTATATTGAAAATTAAAATTAATATAATAATTTTATTCTTTTGTTAAAAATAATTGAGTACATATCAACTTTATTAATAAAGTAATTTTCTAAAAGATACTAATAATGGAGATGATAAAATGAAAAATATATTAGTAACAGGATGTTGTGGTTATATTGGTAGTCATACTTGTGTATACTTATTGCAAGAAAATTATAATGTTATTGGTTTAGACAATTTTAGTAATAGTAAGAGAGAAGTATTAGATAAAATAACAATAATTACTGGTAAAAAAATAAAATTCTATGAATGTGATATGTTAGATAGAGATGGTCTTAATAGAATTTTTAATGATAATAAAATTGATTTAGTAATTGATTTTGCAGCTTATAAAGCTGTAGGAGATAGTGTAATAAATCCAGTTAAATATTATATAAATAATGTTAGTAGTGTTCTTACTTTATTAGATGTTATGAAAGATCATAATGTAAAGTCACTAATTTTCAGTAGTAGTGCCACAGTTTATGGAATTCCTAAAGTAGTACCTATTAACGAAGAGTGTGAAACTGGTTTTACTACTAATCCTTATGGAACTAGTAAATATTATGTTGAAAATATTTTAAATGATTTATATAAGTCTGATAATAATTGGAGTATTTGTATTTTTAGATATTTTAATCCAATAGGAGCACATCCATCAGGACTTATAGGTGATGAACCTAACGGAATACCTGCGAATTTGATGCCCTATATATTAAAGGTTGCAAGTAGAGAATTTGAATTTTTAAATATATTTGGTAATGATTATGATACGGTTGATGGTACTGGGGTTAGAGATTACATTCATATAATTGATCTTTCAAAAGCCCATATTTGTGGTATTAAGAAACTTGAAAAAGAAAAGAGTGGATTTTATATTTATAATCTTGGTACTGGTATAGGATATAGTGTTTTAGAGATAGTTAAAATTTTTGAAAAAGTTAATAAAGTAGAAATTCCAATAAAAATAGCAAATAGAAGAGATGGTGATATATCAATATGTTATGCCGATTCAACTAAGGCTAAAAATGAACTTAATTGGAAAGCAATATATAGTTTAGAGGATATGTGTAGAGATTCCTATAATTTTATGATTAATAATAAGAATAATTTTTAGTTTCCATTTTTTAAAAGCTTATATTTTTCTATTAATCCAAGATACTGATATATCCATAGCAGCTCTACAAGCATTTGTTTTGTCTAATTCATTTAGCATTACAAAGTCGTGAATTATTCCTTTAAAACGAATTTGTGTAACATTTACACCTGCTTGCATTAATTTTGTGGCATAGTTTTCTCCTTCATCTCTTAGAACATCGGCTTCTCCTGTAATAATCATTGTATCTGGTAGGTTTTCTAAATCCTTAATAGAGGCTTTTAATGGAGAAGCAGTTATTTTGTTTCTTATATTTTTATTAGGTAAGTATTGATCCCAAAACCATTCCATTTGTTTTTTTGTTAAATAATAACCTTCTTTAAATTCATTGTATGAGTTGGTATTGAAATTTGAATCAGTTACTGGATAGTATAATAATTGTTTAGAAATTTTGGGACCATTATTATATTTTGATATTAAACATATAACTGTAGCCATATTGGCTCCAACACTGTCTCCTGCAATTATTAATTCATTTGTACTTATGTTTATTTTTGCTCTTTTTAAAATGTCTTTACTTGATAATAAAACATTGTAACATTCTATTAGCGCAGTTGGATATTTTGCTTCTGGAGCTCTTGTATATTCTGGGAATATTAAAATAGAATTTGTTCTACTTGCTAATTCACGTACTAGTTTTTCATGAGTGTGAAAACTGCCATAAGTCCAACCTGCTCCATGAATATAGAATATGACTTTATTTATTATTTTTTTGTTTTTTGGTATTACTATATATACTGGTATCTTTCTTTTTAATTGTGTATAGTGTGTAGTTCTAATGATATCATTTGGATACTTAAATACTGGACTACTTTGTAATAGTTCTAATTTTTCTCTAGCTTTGTTTATTGGTAATTCATATAAGAATGGTGGATTTTTTGTTTCATTTGCTAGATTTTGAGCACTACGTTCTAAAATTATTTTTTCTTTCATTAATAGTCTCCTTTATTTAATATATGATATATATTAAATAAAAAGAATAGTTATGAGTTTTAGATGTTTTTAATAATGTTATGTGTTATTATATTCGTTAGATAATAAATTTTACAATATTTATAGGAGTGTTATACTATGTGTATTAATAATTATGTTTTGAAGTGGAATTTAGATAATATTTTTAATAGTACTAAAGATTTTTATAATAATATCAATGAAGTTAAAGAGTTACTAGTAAAAATTAAAAGATATGAAGATGTTGAATTAGATAGTAATACATTATGCGAGCTTTTAGACAGTAAATGGAAGATTAGGGAACTAGCTAATAATATTTTATTGTATGGTTCATTAATGTACTATAGTAATGTTAATTCTTCTTTGTATATTAATATGAAAACAGATGCTGAAAATTTTAATAATGAAGTTACTACAAGTTTGAATTTTATTGATATAAAAATTTTAAATATAGGTGAAGATAATATTCTTAATTTTTTGGAGAATAATAAAAAATTATTAATATATAGATTTGCACTTAACAATTTGTTTAGATTAAAAGAGCATTATAGTAGTAAAGTTGATAATTTGAAAATAAGTAATAATAATAAAAAAGTTGATGAGCAATTAGTCTTATATAATAATCTTTTAAATAGTATAAAATATGGAAGTATTATTGTAGCTGGTAAAAAGATAGAGCTTAATTCTTTAAATATTAATCAATATATTTCAAATAGAAATAGGGATATTAGAATGAATGCATATTTAAGTGTATATGAATCGTTTAGTAAAGAGAAGGATAAGTTTTTTGATATTTTAAAAAAAATATGTGATTGTAGAAAACAAAATGCTAAATATGAAAATTATAATACAGTATTAGAAAAGATATTATTTGAAGAAAATATCGATATAAGTATTATTAATTCGCTTATAAAATCTGTTAATAACAATATTGATTTGATACAGAAGTATTTGAAGATGAAAGCTGAGTTTATTGGTATTGAAGAGGCACATTTATATGATTTTAATATTAGTATCACTAATGAGTTAGATATAAATTATACATTAGATGAATCAATAGATATTATAAAAAAAGCTTTAGAGCCATTAGGTAATAAATATTTAGAAGTAGTTGAGGCGTTATTAGATGGTCATATTGATGCTTATATTAATGAAAATAAACATCAATCTATTATATTTTCATGGAATACTTATTCATTTATGAACTTTAGGGGACGTTATGTTGATTTAAAAAACTTAATCCATGAAATTGGTCATATAGTCAATTATTATTTGTCTAAAGAGAAACAACCATATATATATGAGGATGGTACTGTGTTTATCGGAGAAACTTCTTCCATTGTTAATGAGATATTACTTAATAGATATTTATATAATAATGCTACTAGTAAAGAGGAAAAAATATTTTATTTGAGCAAAGAAATAGAAAACTATTTTACTTCGATATTTAAACAAACTATGTATACTGAATTTGAACAAGAAATATATAATAGTAATAATTTATCTTGTGAATATTTATCTAATAAGTATAGAGATATTGTAAAAAAATATTATGGAAATGGTATTGTCTATGATGATATTTTTAAATTTGAATGGACTAGATTAGGGCATTTGTTTAGACATAGCTATTATGTGTATAAGTATGCAACAGGTTTATTAATTGCTAGTATTATAGTTAATGGATTAGAAAATGGTGATATATCTAATGATAAGTATTTAGAATTTCTTTCTTTAGGTAGTAGTAATTATTCTTTAGAATTATTAAAGTTCTTAGGAATTGATTTATGTGATAATAAAGTAATAAATAATGGATTTAATATTTTGAAAAAGGATATTGATAATTTAGATAAAATGATTATTAAATAAGTATTGCATTTATAAAGAATTTATTATATCCTTGTAAAGGACTGTTTTAATAGTTTATGATAAGTCTTTAAATATAAAATTCAAAACAGATGATGAAAAAAAGCTTTATAATGATCCTTATATTAATAAGATAAACACTCCTTGGAATGAGGCAACTACTAGAATTATTGTTAGAAGAGATTATATAAATAAACAGTCTTCTATTGAATATGAAAAATATGGCAAAGAGAAAAGTATAGCCTTATATTTAGATAAAGAAAGGATGATAAATTATGAGTAATAACGTAATAATAAAAGGAAAAAAATCTATAAGTAGTTTGGGAAAGCAAAAAATTAATTTGTATTCTTCTGTGGTAGATTTTAATGTATTTTCTGAAATGATCAAATCTAATCAATTACCATTAGTAGTTAGATTAAGTACTGAGAAATTGAATGAAAGTAATTCAAATTATCAATCAAATATGTTAAAGAAGTATTATATTAGAAAATGTCAATTCGATGATGAGTTTTCTAATATATATATGGTACTAGATAGTGTAAAATTAGAAAGAGAATTTTATGAGGAAAAGTTATATATTGATAAGTATTTTGATAATGTGGGGCAAACTTATAAGGTAGATGTACTTTATCCTGGAGATTCACATGAAGGTTTTACTAAAATTGGACTATTTAAGCGTAAGGGTATATTATTTGATAAAAGTAGTATAATTATTTATTCAATTCGTGATATGTATACTAGTGCTTATAAAAAATATATGGAAAATAATAAAAATATGTTATTAGCTAGTATTGATCAAGAAGACGATATAAGTTTTGTAAAAAAGAAAAAATAGATTTGTTTTTACTTTTTCTTTTACATTAATTTACAGTTTGCTTTACAATTTGATTTCTTTCTCATTTATTAAAGTGTATAATTAAAATAGATGTGAAAGAATGTGATATATTGCAAATTATAACTAGTTCAATTAGAAGATTTTTAGAGGATTCCTTTGTTAAAAAGATAGATAATATATTAATTAGTGAGTTATTATTAGTTGAAAGTTTAACGATTAATGGTAGAAACTATGACGGAGAAAGAGAAGTTATTTCTTTTCAAGATTTAAAGTATTTTAAAAATTTAAAGTATTTAGAAGTTTCTAATACTTTAATAACAAAAAGTGCTATAAATATTTTTTCACAATGTAATTATTTGGAAAAAATCATATTTAGGAATTGTACGTTTAGTAAGCAAATTACTTCCTTGGAAGTGCTTACAAATATTAGAGGTATAAATATATATAAATGTAAGAAATTTGATATTTCTTTTATTAAAGATCTTATAAATGTTAAAAGAGTATTTATATCTGGAGTTTCAATAGCTAATTTGAAATTATTTATGGGAACAAGACTTTATTCATTAGATATTAGTGGTGCTATAGTAAGCAGTTTTGAAAGTGTAGAGGAACTTAGTTTAAATAATTTAGTTATTAGTGATGAACAATATTCTAATAATAAAGAAATAATTTTAGAATGTAATTATAAGGTTATAGTTATGGCTAGTGATGGATATTATATTAAAAAATGGATAAATTAAAAAAACTCTAATCATTAGAGCTTTTTTGTTTGTCAAGAAAAAATTCGAATAATTTATCACATTTTTCTTTATCCATATCTTTTTTATTTTCATATGGGTATGGAATATTTAACTTTATATATTTTTCTCTTCCTAATCGATGATATGGTAGAAAATCTACTCTTTCGATATTATTTATTTTTGATAAGTATTTTACTAGGGAAGTAATATATTCAAAAGTATCAGTAAGGTCTGGAATTATTACTTGTCTAATCCATACTTTTTTATTACTATTATTTAATTCTGTTATAAATTGTTCTACTTTTTCTATATTTTGGCCTGTTAATTTTTTATATTCTTCTTTATCTGTGTGTTTTATATCTAATATTATTAAGTCTATTAAATTTAATAGATTTTTATAGTTTCCAAGGCCTACTCCTGATGTATCTATAGCAATATTTATATTCTCTTTTTTTAATAGTTTTGAAGTTTCAATTATAAATTCTTGTTGTAAAAGTGGTTCTCCTCCAGAAAATGTAACTCCACCTGTATCTTTATAGTATGGTTTAAATCTTTTGATTTTCTTTACTAATTGTTCAGGAGTTATAATATTATCTGTTTTATGCCACATTTCTGGATTATGGCAATACTTACATCTTAAACTACAGCCATTTAAGAAAACTACAGTACGTATTCCTGGACCATCTACAAGACCAAAACTTTCTATTGAATTTATATTTCCTGTTATCATATTACATTTTTTCATGGAATGTTCTATTAATTACTTCTTCTTGTTGCTTTTTAGTTAGTCTGTTGAATCTTACAGCATATCCAGATACTCTGATGGTTAGAAGTGGATATTTTTCTGGATTATTCATAGCATCTATTAAAGTTTCTCTATTTAGAACATTTACATTTATGTGATGTGCATTTTGAATAAAATAACCATCTAATACATTAACAAGGTTTGTTACTTGTTCCTCTTCACTTTGACCTAGTGCTTGAGGAGTAATTGAGAATGTATTTGATATACCATCACGACAACAATCAGTATAATTTAGCTTAGCGACAGAGTTTAGTGAAGCTAGTGCACCAGAATTATCTCTTCCATGCATTGGATTAGCGCCAGGAGCGAAAGCTTCTCCTTTTTTTCTTCCATCTGGAGTTGCACCTGTTTTAGAACCATAGACAACATTTGAAGTTATTGTTAATACTGACATTGTTGGCTCACTATCTCTATATGTTTTATGAGATTTTAAGTAGTTGAAAAAAGTTTGTAGTATTTCTTTTGCAATATCATCAACTCTATCATCATCGTTTCCATATTTAGGATAGTCTCCTTCAATTTCAAAGTCTATTGTAATACCATCTTCATTTCTTATAGGTTTTACTTTTGCATATTTTATAGCAGAAAGAGAGTCTGCTGCTACAGAAAGTCCAGCAACACCATAAGCCATATATCTGTGAACATCTGTGTTATGAAGAGCCATTTGTCCTTTTTCATAGGCATATTTATCATGCATATAATGAATTATATTCATAGTATTTGAGTAAATTTCAGCTACTTTTTCAAGTACTTTGTAGTATGCTGTTTTAACTTTTTCATAGTTTAATATTTCGTCATTCATAGGTTCAATATCATCTAGCACCTTTTCATTTTTTATTTCATCAATGCCAGAGTTCATTGAGTATAGTAAAGATTTTGCAAGATTACAACGTGCTCCAAAAAATTGCATATCAACGCCTAGACGCATAGCAGAAACACAGCAAGCAATAGCATAATCATTTCCATATATTTCTCTCATTAAATCATCATTTTCATATTGAATAGAATCAGTTTTTATAGACATTTTAGCACAATATCTTTTGAATGATTCTGGTAACTTTTCACTCCAAAGAACAGTCATATTTGGTTCTGGTGATGGATCTAAGTTAGTTAAAGTATTAAGAATTCTATAGCTTGTTTTAGTAACTAGTGATTTGTCTTTAAAATATCCTCCTAGTGAACAGGTTACCCATGTTGGATCACCTGAGAACAATTCATCATATTCGGGTGTTCTTAAATGACGAACAAGTCTTAATTTAATAACGAATTGATCTATTAATTCTTGTGCTTCTTCTTCTGTTATAGTCTTATTTTCTAAATCTCTTGTTATATAAATATCAAAAAATGCATCTACTCTTCCTAATGACATTGCTGCCCCATTATTTTCTTTTATAGCGGCAAGGTATCCAAAATATGTCCATTGAATAGCTTCTTTAGCATTAGTAGCAGGTTTACTGATATCAAAACCATATTTTTCAGCCATTAGTTTTATTTCATCAAGTGCTTTAATTTGCATAGATATTTCTTCTCTTAATCTAATAAGATCATCTAACATTGGACCAGTTAAATTGTCTAAGTCTTTTTGCTTCTGTTCTTTTAAGAAGTCTATTCCATATAAAGCAACACGTCTATAGTCTCCTATAATTCTTCCTCTTCCGTAAGCATCAGGTAATCCAGTTAAAAGTCCTACGTGTCTAGCTGTTCTTATGTCTTTAGTGTATGCATCAAATACTCCATCATTATGAGTTTTTCTAAATTCATTAAGATATTTATCTACTGTTTCATTTAATTTATAGTTATATGCTTTTAATGAATTATATACCATCTTGATACCACCATATGGATTTACTATTCTTTTAAGTGGTTTATCTGTTTGAAGTCCTACTATTACTTCATTTTCTTTATCAATGTACCCTGCATCAAAAGCATTTATACCAGCCATATGTTCTATATCGATATCAATTACGTGTTTTTTAACTTCTTCTTTTAAAAGATCTGAGCATATGTTCCATACTTTTTTTGTTTTTTCTGTAGTTCCTTTTAAAAATGTTTCATCGTTTTTATATTCTTCATAATTTAGTTCTATAAAGTTTTTTACATCAATCTCTTTTGTCCATTTTCCTTCTTTAAAATTATTCCATGCTTTCTCCATTTAAACATCTCCTTTTATTTATTCTTTATAACTATATATTTATATCATAGTTTATTTTTAGTGTTAATTCTACTTATTTTCTTTTTCTTGACACATATATACACTATTAATATATTTAGTTTAATTTTTGAATATATACATTACAAAATTTTACATACTAAGGATTTAATTTATTGTTAATATTATTGTTATGTGATAATCTTAAATTGGTTAAAAGAAGGTGCTTTTATGGATAAAACTGAAATACTTAATAATAATATAAGTGATTTGAATATTGGATATGATCTTGCTTGTCAGTTAGAAAATGATAATTTAAAGAGATATACTATAGATAGACTTAAGGGTATGAATAAACATATGAGCCTATATCAACAAACTGATATTTTATTATTAGTAAATTCTTATGTTATTGATTTAGTTCTTTTTATAAACGTTAGTAATATTTCTAAAAAGATCGAAGAAAATGATTATTTTAAAGGAAGATTAATGTCTATTATGAACATTTTTCCTGATTTAAAAAGGAGAAAGGATCTAACAGATTTATTGTAGTATTTTAATAGTTATAAATGTTTTTTTTCTATTTTTTTAATTTTTCTAGTAGATTTTATATGATTTCCTATTATTTCTGATATATCAGTTATGGTAATAAAGACAGAGTCGTCTATTTCTTCTGCAATTCTTCTAAGTTCTGGAACTTCAATTCTAGTCATTACACAATATAAAATATCTTTTTCTCCTGATATTAATCCTTGTCCTTCTAATTTCGTTGTGGTTCTACCTAATCTTTTATATATTTCTTTTGATATTGTTTCTCCATTTTTAGTAATTATGAGAGCAGCTTTTGCTTGTTCCAATCCTTCTGATACAAAATCAATTACTTTAAAAGTTATAATATATGTTAAAAGAGAATATAGTGCTCTATCTATTCCAAATATTATTCCTGCTACTGTGTATATTAACAGATTTATTAGTAGTATTATTTGACCTACTGATACTGGAAATTCTTTACTGATTACAATTGCAATTGATTCTGTTCCATCTAAACATCCGCCAAAACGAATTACAAGTCCACAGCCTACTCCCAGTAGAAGTCCTCCATAAACTGTTGCGAGTAGCATTTGATCTGTTATTTCACTGATATTTGCAAAAAAGTGTAGACTAATTGAGTATATTATCATACTATATATAGCTTTTATTAAGAAATTTTTTCCCATATTTTTGTAGCCTACATACATAAATGGTATGTTTAAAATAATTATTAAAATACTCATTGGAAATATAGATACTTTTGATAAAATAATTGATATACCAGTTATACCACCATCTAAAATGGTATTTGGTATTAAGAAGCATTCGAGAGCAAAGCTTGCAATTATTGCGCCTATAGTAATCATAAAAAATGAGAGTATTTGTTTTATATTTTTATTTTTTATTTTGCTCATATTAAACCACCTATCATTTGATATTATAACATATATTTTTTAATTTAATTTTATATTTAATTAATTTATGTTAGAATATATATTGTAAGTTATTATGCCAACTTAGCTTAATTGGTAGAGCAACGCACTCGTAACGCGTAGGTTGTAGGTTCAAGTCCTATAGTTGGCACCATTGAGATTAAAAGGCGCACTAGCGCGATTAAATATAAATAAAATTTATAATGTAATATTGTTAATTTTTAATTTCAATAAAATTTTGCTCCCATATTTTTATGATTGTGTTAAAATATATAGGAGGTTAGGGTTTGTGTTTTTATTTAAAACTATTAAAATTTAATAGTGTAGTAATTGTTAGGAGGGAATATATAATGAATACAATTTGTATTGAAGATGCAACAATACTTGCACTTATTTATAACTATGAAGCAACACATTCAATTTCGATGATGCTAAAGCATAGTCAAATTAAAGACTTTGCTGAAGCAATTAATTTTAATCTTCAACAGTTAGGTAAAGAAATATGGCCAATGGAAGATACAAGTTTGATTTATTTTAATAGTCAAGATGATGATGGTAATTGGTATTCAATACTAAAACCTGGTCTTGATATTGAAAAAGTTAAATATAGTTATACAGGGTCATTTGATTTGTGGCAAGCTTCTCAAATGCCTAATGCATTAGAAAAAATTAATATTGAAATTGAAGATGGAAAAATGAAAAAAGTAGAAAAAGAGAGACAAAAGCATTTATCTTTAGTGTTACCATTGAATGAAAATAGTATTTCGAATTTAAAATATTAAAAAAGTGCAATAGTCTACAAATAGTGCAAAATTTCATCAGTAAACACACCGAATTGGTAGAAAGAATTCGGTGTGATAGTGATAGTTATTTACAATTTCCTGCAAAAATTAAGTAATCTAATATATATAATACTGACTTCGTATCTAGATTATATAATATTCTAAAAAATAATTTCAAATTTTTTAGAATTTTTTTGTTTTTTCTTTTAAATCCTTTGAGTTTGAACTATCTTAAACGTATTTAAATTTATTCTAATTCCTCCATTAATTTAGAAAACCAGCAATTTATCTAGATTATACTGTCAATTAAATTATTGATTTGATTGCTTCAAACATTAAGATAAAATTCTGCCTAAATTAATGGATTTGCTCAGTATAATATTAAATACTATGCTGAAGCTAAACTGCTAATATAATTATTATATTTTTCATTTTGTATAACATAATCTAAAGTACTGTGTATCCTCTTATTATTATACCAGCTTTCTATAAATTCAAATATTGCTAGTTTTGCTTCACTAAACGTTTCATAATTATTAACATTTACTTCTTTTTTTTAATATGGCATTGAAGCTCTCCATACTTGCATTATCATATGGATATGCTTTTTTACTATATGAATATCTTATACTTGATGTTGATAATAAATTTTCATAATCATTTGATGTATACTGACTTCCTCTGTCTGAATGAAATATTCCATTTTTCTCTAACCCTCTGTTAATAAGCGTTTTGTTAAATGCTTCTATCACCAGATCGTCAATCATTGATATACCATAACTACAACCAACTACTTTTGGATCAAACAAGTCCATTACTATTGCTAAGTATGTCCAACCTGTTTCTTTTGTATAAATATATGTTATAATACATAATCTTTATGTAATTTGATCTGTACAAATTTGTTATAGTGTGTTATAATATGTTCCTAATAAGGGGGGAACTATATGAAACAGGAAGATTATTTAAGAGAAATTGCTTCAAAGCAAGATAAATGTATTAATATATTAAATGAAGGGGTTAAGCAAAGAGAAGAATATCTTAAAAGAATAAAATTAACTGCTGCGAATGAAGTGCGTGCTAGAGAATTACAGATTAAAAGTGTATCTTTTGCTACAACAAGAGAGGCTAAAAAAACGCGTAATAGTGCAATTGCAGCAGGTATGTTTGCTATTGGTTTAATAGGAGCTACTTTGTATTCTGGACTTGATGTTAGTACTGTTATTAATAGTGGTGCTCAAGCACTTAAATCTGTAGAAGCTATAGGAGATTTTTGTCTAATGATACCTTCTACTATTTATGCTACATTAGTTGGTACAATCGTTAATGTGACATCTTTTATTAAACATCGTAGTAAGTTTGACGAACTATCACAGCAATATTGTGATCTTTATAATAGTGATCCTTCAAAATATTTTGATGATTTTGAAAACAATAATACTTCAGAAAAGAAGAAAAATTATGGATCATTAAATAAAAGAAGAAAGTAGTGTATTTAGGATGAATTTAAAAAAGGGGTGTTTGCTAACTTTAGCTGATAATAATGAATATTGTATTGTTGATAAAATCACTGATAAAAATGACATTTATATTTTTCTAGTTGATATAAATAATAATGCTAATATATTATTCGGAAAGTTAGTAGATGATAGAATTGTTGAATTAAATGATCCTGATGAATTAGATAGGATAATTAAAATCTTTTATAATAATTCTTATAGTGACTGTTAGTTTATTAGACTAATAGTTTTTAATTGCTTTAATTTATATTTTATTCTATATTTATCTTAGAGAGGAATGATTATATGAGTTTGAAGAGGCATTTATACTTTTATCATATAGTTAATAAGAATGCTGATATTTCAAAGGGATTATATAGTTTAAAATACTTTTATGATAATAAAATGTTTGATTTATTTGATAAATATGCGTTTAAGTATAAAAAAAGAATAGTTAATGATTGGAATATGGAAAAATATTATGGTATGGATCCTTCAGAACTTAATAGGGAAGATATACTTGATGCTTTAACATTATTTAGAGGAAAATATGGTGCTAGTTATATTTACTTTTTTAGATATCCCTTATATAAAGAACTTGGTTTTAAAATTTCAGAATTGTTAAAAGTAAAAGATATATATAGAATAGATATTAATGATAAGAAAGTTCAAGAGCTTATAATTGATATATTTTATGGTTATGATATGAGTAGTAGTGATAATGAAATTTTAAACAAAGAATACTATGAAGAGGTTACTGAAAATGAGTATTTTTCTAAGTATAATGATAATGATGAGTTAAATTTTGCGAAATTAAATCATATTGCGATTGTTTTTAAAGATGATTATGTTCCTATAGAATTTCTAGAAAAAGTATAGCACTATTTTGGATATACTATAATTCTTTATTTTTTTAATATGTTAAGTTTGGTTGCTAAATTTCCAAGTTTATTTGGTAGAAAAGCAACTGTTAAAAGAAGTATAATTAGTGTGGAGGGATAATTTTATGAATTTAGGAGAAAGATTATATAGTTTTAGAAAAAGTAAAAATTTATCACAAGAAGAAGTAGCTAATATGTTAAATGTTACTAGGCAAACAGTATCAAAATGGGAGACAGGCCAAAGCGCGCCAGATTTTGATAGAATTGTGCCTTTATGCGAGTTATATGAAATTTCTACAGATGAACTATTTACAGGAAAGAGGTCTATTGATAAAAATATTATATATGATAATTGTGATAATAATAACAGAAAGGCTAGAGCTTTTTCTATAAGTTTTAGTGTATTTTTATACTTTTTAGCGGTAATATGGATTATTGTTTTTGAGCCAGTTTCATTTATAAGTAGCAATTTGTTAGTAGGTATATTTCTATTTATATGTGCTTTATCAACATTTAATCTAATTTACAAATTAATGAGTATACCTAAAACACCTGGTAAAGATGCCTTTAATTCAAATAAGTATAAAATAATTGATGATGTTGTTTCAATGATATTTTTACTTATTTATTTAATTTTGAGTTTTATTACTAGTGCATGGAGTATTACATGGATTACTTGGATTTTGTATGCTATAATTTTAAAAATTATTCATTTAATGTTAGGAGTTGTAAAAGATGAAGAAAAATAATCGTTTAGTAATTATCTATATAATCTTTTTAGTGATTATTGCTATAGCAATTACTGGTTTTATGATAGGTCTATTAACTAATAGAGAAAAGATAGATTTATTTAAAAATTTTAATAATAGGGAAGTAAAAACTATTTTGGATGTCAGTTATGAAATATCTGATTTTGAAAAGATAAATGTTGATACTAAGAGTTCAGATATTAAAATAAAACATTCAAAAGATAACAAGGTGCGTGTAGTAATATATGGAAATGATTACTCAATTGTTGATAGTAAAATTGATAGTGGTAGTTTAAATATAAGTAAGTATTCTAAAAGAGAATATTGTATAGGATTTTGTTTTTATGATGATAAAGATATTATTATATATTTGCCTTCTGATATAAAAAGTAGTTTAAATATAAATTCTAATAGTGGAGATGTTGAGGTTGATACTTTTAAAAATTTGGATATCAATGTTGATGTTAAAAGTGGAGATGTTGAAGTTAAAGAAGTGTTTAAAGGTAATATTACTACTAAGAGTGGAGATGTAGAGGTTCTATCAATAAACGATTCTATTATAAAGACAATTAGTGGTGATATCGAGGTAAAAAATGTGACAGGAAAGATTGATTATTATACTAAGAGTGGGGATATTGAACTTGGTAGATTTGATATTTTAGAAAACTCAGTTATTAATACTTTATCTGGTAGTGTTTATATTTCAAATATAGGTAGTTGTTATATTGAGGCTAAAAGTCTAAGTGGAGATATTAATGTTAAACATAGTGATAGATTTTCTAAGATTGTTTTAGCTGTTAATACTTCTAGTGGAGATATTGATATAAAGTAATAAGTTTATATTTTATAAAAGAGGGAGAATTTTGTAATTGTTAATATTACTAAATTCTCTTTTTTTCTTATCAAAGTTTTTAATATATGATATTATAATATTAGTTTAAAGGAGAGGTAGATGTAAATGATTCTTGCAATAGTTGGGCCAACAGCAGTAGGTAAAACTAAACTTAGTATAGAACTTGCTAAAATATATAATGGTGAAGTAATAAATGCTGATTCTATGCAAATCTATAAGGGACTTGATATAGGAACAGCTAAGGCTACTAAAGAAGAAATGCAACACATTCCTCATCATCTATTAAGTATTAAAGATGTTGATGAAGACTACTCAGTATTTGATTATCAAAAAGATGCTAGAGAATGTATTGATAAGATAAAAAACAAAAGGGGTGTTCCTATTTTTGTAGGAGGAACAGGTTTTTATTTAAAAGCAGCTCTTTATGATTATGATTTCTCAGAAGAAGATGATATAGATTTAACTGAATATGAAAATCTTTCAGATTTAGAGCTTAGTGAAAGAATTGACTCTTTTGAATGCGGGTTTACTTATGATAATAAAAATCATAGACGAATGGTTAGACTTCTTGCTAAATTAGAAAGTGGTTGGATTCCAGCTCAATTAGAATTTGAACTTAAATATTCTGATGTGTTATTTATTGGTCTTACTACAGATAGAGATACGTTATATAAAAAAATTGATAAAAGATTTGATGAGATGATTATACCTTTAATTGACGAAGTAAAGCCTTTCTTTATTAATAATATTAAAACAAGACCTTTGATGACTGGTATTGGTTATAAAGAACTATATCCATTTTTTAATAATGAAAAAACTTTACTAGAAGTTGTAGAAGAGTGTAAAAAGAATACTAGAAATTATGCTAAGAGACAGTATACTTGGTTTCAGAATCAAATGAATGTTAAATGGTTTAACGTGAATTATGAAGATTTTAGTAAAACAATAAGTGAAGTTGTTGATTATATAGAAGAGCATAGTAGTTAATAGTTAAGGAGGATATATTTATGTTTTTTAATAAAAAGAAGATGAAGGAAGCAGATCTTGGAGCATGGGAAAAAAAATCATATATGCAAATTATTCCAAATAATGATAATGAAGATTTTATATCTGGTATTTTTGATAGAGTTTCTGCTATTGATGGAATAGATATAATTGATAAAAAGCCAATAAGTGTACAGAGTTCTGGTAGTATAATATTTAATTATGATGGTGAAGAATATGAAGTTGGTTTTTATCCAATTAACTTTTCAGTTCCAGAGTATTATTTGGAACATTCGACCCTATTTACTGATGAAGAAAAAAAGGAAATAATGAATAAACAAGTTGCTTTGACTCTTTTTATGGATTTTAAAGAAAACTCTAGGAAGTCGTATCATCTTCAATTAAAGTTAGCAGTAGCTATGGTTCCTGATTTTATAGGAATTATGGATGAAAGTGCTGAAAGAATGTTACATAGAAAATGGGTTAAGATGACTGCTTTATCTAAAATAGAACCAAGTTCCAGAGATTTATATACAATACAATTGATATCTGGAGAAAATGGTGAAGTATGGTTACATACACATGGACTTTGTAGATGTGGAATAACGGAACTTGAAATTTTGCAATCTAATCAAGAAAATTACCAAAATCATTATAATATTATTAATACATATGCTATGTACCTGATTGATAAAGATAAGGATTTTGATCCAAGAAGTAGTGGGGCTTATATTGGAGTTTTGGCAAATGGACAACAGGTAGTTGTTACTTGTAGAAGTTGGACAGAAGGCCTTAAAATGTATAAAGGTTTAAAACTTGGAGGCTTAACTGATAGGAATAATGGTCATAACTCAAAGACAAGTATAATATTTATTTATAAAAATGAAAATGATGAAAATAAAGGAGTTCTTAGCAAAGTATCAATATATGATGAAGTATGGGGAGATAATCCAATATTTTTTATTACTAATGAGGAAACAGATAGAATGAAAGCTTTAGCAATGGAAAGATTTGATTATGTCAAAAAACTTTTTGCAGATGAAAAAAATCAAGTACTTATTAAGATTGGTCTTTTAGTTGATAGTAAAGATGATTTTGAGCATATATGGTTTGAACTTATTGAATTTAAGAAAAATAAGTTTAAATGTAAGTTAACACAAGAACCTTATAACGTTAAAGATATGCATACAGGAGATGAAGTTTGGTTTAAGGTAGAGAACGTGACGGATTGGATAATATATACTCCATCTCTTACTATAACTCCAGAAAATGTATATTTACTTGATAAATAAGATTCTATTTTATTAATTTTTAATGTAATTTATGGGGGAATTAAAATGTTAGTAGATAAATCAAATGAGTTATTACATAAATATAATAGTATGAATAAGGATAATTCTAATTCTAGGGTAGATAGATATTTTCAAACAAAGACACTTAAAAGATTACAAGGCATAGGATTATTTTGTGGAATGGATTATGTGGGAATTGAAGATTTAAAACCTATTTGTTATTATTCAAGATTGGATCATTCCAAAAATGTGGCTTATACAGCATCAAAATTGTCAGATGATTTTAGTTGTGTTTTAGCTGGAGCTTTTCATGACGTTGGGACCCTTTCATTTTCTCATGTAAATTCATTTAAGAATGGTGATAGTCTTACACAAAGTAGGGATGAACTTTCTGTTAAACCGCTTCTTTTAAGAGACGATGAGTTATTAACTTATCTTGATGAAGATGGAATAGATATAGATGATGTATCTTTTTGTGAAAAGTATCCACTTATTGATAAACCTATTCCTTCTTTATGTCTTGATAGGGTGGAAGGAGGTATATTTGCTACTTGTCTTTTTTGGGCTCATTCTCATACATTTGAAGAAATAGAAGATTTTTATAATATGCTTTGTTATTTTGAAAATTTAAATGGTATGTGTTTTGATATTTCATCAAAACGTTTAAGAGAATTTAATGGTGAGATTGTTTTAAATAATCACTTTTCAGAATATGATTATGAAGATTTTTTTAGAGCAATTAATGTTTATAGTAAAAAATTATTATCAAAAGAAAGTCGTTATATGATGGAGATTTTTGGAGCAATGTTTAGATATTATGAATATATTAATTTAATCACTGAAAAAGATTTATTTAAGTTAAGTGAAAAGGAAGTAATTGAGAAAATTTTAGATAGTAAATATAGAGATATCTTTATTGATGTTACTAGTTTTGATGAAGTATCATATGCTAAGGATTTAGATGATGGATTTGCAGTAATATCTAAGCCAAAGATAAGATATGCAACCCCATTGTGTTTTGGACAAATGACTGTTTGTGAAATTGCTGATATTTCAGGAGATTTTTATCAAGGGCTAAATCCTTTATGGGATGATATACTTTTAACTGATAGACCAATTAAAGGTAATTTGAGAAATGAAACAGTAAAGATACTATCAAAGTATAAAAATAAGATATAGACTGTGTTATATTATTTGTTAATATATTTTTAGAAAGGATATGTAATATATGAATGAAGAATTAATAGATGTTTTAGATGAGTATGGTGTTAAAACTGGTGAAATATTACCTAGAAGTGAAGTTCATAAGAGAGGACTTTGGCATAGAATAATAGTTGTGGCGATAGTAAATGAGAAAAATGAAATATTACTTCAACAGAGAAGTCATAATAAAGATAAAAATCCTGATAAATGGGATATTTCAGTTACTGGTCATTTATCAGCTGGGCAAGATTCTCTTTCCGCTGCTACTAGAGAAATCAGTGAAGAAGTAAGTGTAAGCTTAGGCTATAGTGTTGAAGTAAGAGACTTTAGATTTATGTTTTCTTTTAGAAAAGAAGAAAAGGTTAATGAAAATCATTATGATAGGCAGTATTATGATTTCTTTGTATTACGACAAAACGGTTTAAGTGCTCAAAATATAAAATTTCAAACTAGTGAGGTACAAGATGTTAAGTTTGTTAGTATTAGTGAACTTAATGAGATGAGAGAGAAAAATATACTAGTTAATCGTGATGAGTGTTATGATGAGTTACTTAGATATTTATATAGAGTATAATTGAAGTACTAATTTTAGTTGTCTCTTTTTTTGTTATATTTATATTAATTAATGTTATACTATTAATACTAAAGAGTTGAGGGATAATTATGACTGAAGATTTGATGAATAAAGAATTTTTAAAGAATTTGAAGATAATTTGGGATTATATGAACCTTAATATGGTATTAGAAAAATGTGATCTAATAATTGGTTGTGGTTGTATGAATATGGATATTCCAGTTAGATGTGCTGAACTTTTTAAACAGGGTTATGGCAAAAAAATATTATTTACTGGAGGACTTGGCAAGGTTTCCAAAAATATACTTAATAAAGCAGAAGCTGAAATATTTAGAGATATTGCAATAGCTGAAGGGATAGATAGTAGAGATATATTTATTGAAAATAAGTCTACTAATACTGGAGATAATTTTCGTTTTGCATTAGATATTATTAAAAATAATAATATAGATTTTGACAAAATACTTATTGTTCATAGTATGCTTTCTGAAAGAAGAACATTGAATGCTGCGAAGGCTATTATTAATAATAAGAAATTATTTATTACATCTCCTAATAAAACTTTTGATAGTTTTATTAAATATTTAAAAGATAATGAAGATAAAATTTATGATTCTATATCTTGTACAGTTGGTGATATACAGAGAATTATAATATTCCACAGTTTGGCTGGCAAGTAGAAGATGTTGTACCAAAAATTGTATTGGAAGCATATTATTATCTAAAAAGTAAAGGGTATACAAAATTTATAATGAATAAAGAAGATATACAGAATATAATAAATGAAAATGGTCTTGTTAAAAAGATGGAACCTAATTATTTTAATTAGAATATATTTACATATTTTTTTTATTTAAGAATACATTTTACTAGGTGAAAGTATGCAAGAAATTATTATTAATGTTATGAATCAGTTTGGCTATTTTGGGATATTTTTGTTGGTTGTTATTGAAAATATTTTTCCTCCTATTCCATCCGAATTTATACTTATTTTTGGGGGAGTACTTACTACTTATACCAGTATGGAAGTTTCTCTAGTAGTTTTATATGCCACTTTAGGTTCACTTGTTGGTGCATATATTTTATATATAGTAGGAGCTTTATTAAATAAAGATAGATTATTAAAAATTGTTAATAGTAAAGTAGGTA
>CAJTKB010000020.1:0-2845 GCA_910576925.1 uncultured Bacilli bacterium
TGTTCCTTTGCTACTCTCATTGAATCAACGTTTCGCTTAGTTTTCAAAGATCATTTGTTCTTTCATAAGAACTGTATTTAATATATCAAATAGTAACAATAATGTCAATCACTTTTTTTGAAATATTTTTTTGATATACTAAATGGACACAAATTTACATATTAATATTTAATGTAAACTCGTGATGCAGTTATTAATATTAAAATGTCAAATTTGCATTTTTGAATATTATTATGATAAAATATTGACACTTTTTGTCAACTGCTCTTTAACTATATCAACCATTTTTCGTTATGTCAATAATTATTTTAAATTTATTAATTTTTTTATTATTATTTATTAATAATTTTATTCTTATAAATATGCTTGTTTGAAATTATTATTTTAATATTAACAATATATTATATGAAAAAAAGTGCTAATTAATGCACCTTTTTCTTATATTTTTTATATATTTCATAATATCTTTGCACTGTATATGGAACAAAGGCTAATTCCTTTTCTCTAACCATATTAATTAAGTTAGTTAATTCGCTCTTTAAAATAAAGTCTATATCTTCACTGTAATTCATTAATTGCTTATGGTATTTGTATTCTCCTCTATCTAATACTTTAAATGAACCATCTGGAAAAACTCTTAAGTCTAAATCATAGTCAATGTATTTAATCGCATTCTCTTCAATTATATAAGGAGAGGCTATATTACAATAATAGTATATTCCATCTTTTTTATATTGTCCTATAATATTAAACCAACTATTTTTAAAAAAGTATAAAACTGCTGGTTCTTTAGTTCTCCAAGATCTTCCATCAGATTCCGTAACTTTTGTTTTATTATTTCCAAATATTAAATAATCATCGTGAATTTCCAAAAGAATAGCTTCATCCCAAGTTCGATGTATTTTTCCATTATGTTTGTAGCTATGAATATCATAGCGATGTCCTAATTCTAATTTCTCCATATTTGTACCTCATTCATTTCTATTATAACTTTTTTTATGTATTTAGGCAAATTTATATTTTCTTGCTTAATTCCTTTAATATAATATATTGAATTTGAAAATGAAAAAGAAATACTATTTAGTATTTCTACAACTATTGTTTAATTCTTTTTATTATCATAATAATTAATATAATCATAACTACTATTGTTAGAGCTATTATCCAGAAGTATTCATTTGAATTATCATGTGCTTTATGTTTATTTTTTGTATTTTCTTTTTGCTTTTTTTCTGGTTCATCTTTTTTCAATATTTCTTTTGGATTATCTTCCTTTTTTACATTATTTTTATTATATTTAGAATTATCACTATTTTTATGTGGATCTAATAATTCTATTTTTTCTCCGTTTTTACTCATATCACTTACCTATTTCTTTGAGAATCCTACAACAGAAAGGCAAACTATTATAAAAAAAACTACAGTAATAGCACTTGCTCCTATACCATTACTTGTTAGTTTATCAGTCCAAGCATTAAACTTATCATTAATTTCCTGTAATTGTCCGCTAAGTGTTAATATTTCAAAAAAGTATTTCATATTATATATCACCTTTTATTTACCTTTATTATTATTTTTGTCTTTTTTATCATTTTTTTTGGTTTTATTTTCTTTTTTCTTTTTTCCTGTTCTTTTTTTACTTTTTGATTCTTCTTTTTCTTTTGTTGGTATTTCAGAAGAATCTTTTTCCTCTATTACTTCAGCTTCTATTGTTACATCTTCTATTCTTTCTATTTCATTTTTTATTGTTTTAAAGCTTTTCTTTATTTGGTATATAGATACAATATCTAATATAGAATATACAATTATAAATATGCCTATTATTTTAAAAACAATGACACTTGTTTTAAATGGATTAAATAATATTAATATTCCACATAATGCACTTATAGCAGCCATTATTAATGTTGGTTTCCAAACTTCATCTTCGTTGTCCTTTAGTTCTATTGAATAAGCAAGTTTTATAGAACTGCTTATTAGTATCACTAATCCTACTACAAAAGGTATAATTGTTGCAATTGCCATTGGATTACTAATTATCAATATTCCAAGTATTATGGTAACTATACCATAGACAATATTCAAATCATTAAATGGATTTATACTACTTTCTCTAAAAAAGTTGATTACTGCTATTATTCCTAAAACAAATAGTACTCCTGCTATTATATAGGATAAAGCGATTATTGTATCATCTGATTTAAATAATAATAAAAGACCTACCACAAGTAATATTATTGATGTTGCTAAAGACGATTTATAAAAAGACTTTATTAATTTTTGCATATTTTTTCTCCTTATTAATAATTTTTTGTTATCCACTTTATTATTAGTTTCTTATTATAAGTATAACACTTATTTTTTTTTATACAATATTGTTATTTAAATATTTTTAGGATTTTTATTGGTTCTTGTTCATTTTCTATTATTTCATATATAGTATCTATTATTTTAAATTCTATATTCTTTTCATTTAATATTTTTTTTAGTGATCTTAGTGTATACACTCCCTCTACAGTAGTTTCTTCTAAATAGTTTTTAATTTGTGATTTGCTTTGTTTACTACCTAATAATGTACCAAATGAATAGTTTCTACTATTTTTAGAGTTACAAGTTAGAAATATATCTCCAATAGATGCATATGTTAAAATAGTTTCTTCTTTTCCCTCAAATAAATTTATTAACTCTTTTGTTTCTTTAATTATTTCTGTCATAAAAAAGGCTTTTGTTGATTCAGTACATTTTAGTCCTTCTAAAAGTCCCATTACTATAGCATAAATATTTTTTACGGCTCCACAAAGTTCTGTTCCAATTATATCATTTGTATAATCTAAATTTACATAAT
>CAJTKB010000020.1:2855-26137 GCA_910576925.1 uncultured Bacilli bacterium
ATCGTTTTCAAATATTTCTTTTATTAAATTTTCAGTTTCTTTATTTGAACTAGCAATAGATAATCCAATTTGATTATTTTTTGGTATATCTATTGCAAATGTTGGTCCACTTAATATTGCTATATTTTTTGTATTTAAATTAGAGCTTACTATCTTATCTACTAAAAATCCAGTTTTTTGATCTATTCCTTTTGAAGTTATTAATACTTTACTGTTATTTATATATGGACTCATCTTTTTACATACTGCATCTAAAAACTGTGTTGGTATAGCTAAAACTATTAAATCTTGATTAATTATTGATTCTTCTAATTTCGTTGTTATTTTAATTTTTTCTGACAACAAAAAACCTGGCATCTTTTTATCATTTTTTCTTGTTTTTTTTAACATTTCTGCTTCTTCAAAAAATTCTGTCCACATAGTTATATCATGTTTATTATAATCTAAAATGCTACTTATAGCCATCGCATATGCTCCTGCACCTAATATTCCTACTCTCATAAAATTAATTGTCTCCTTTTCCTTATTATTATTTAGAATAACATATTTTTTTATCTATCGCAAATTGTGTATTGAAACTTATAATTACTTATGATATACTTTATAAGAACAAATTAAATATATTTTTATTTAATAGTTTCAGTGGAGATTAGTTAAGTAGTATAATATAAATCTTAATGTTATATTATGTATTTATTTTTATTTTATAGGAATTTATACTAATCTTCATTAACGAATTTTGATATATTTTGATTAATTTTGTTTTTCGTATATTGATTAAAATAAGTGAAATTCGTTATAATAGATTTGCTTAAAAAGCAATTATAGGGAAATAGTTCAGTTGGTAGAACGTCGGTGGATAAACGGCCGACCTAACATTATGTTAGTTAAAAATCGAGGAAGAAAACTGGAAAGCTAAACCTTTATGGCAAGCTAATCAGAGTGGAAGTTAATATTTAAAAGTATTAACACACGCAACGCATAGATAGTGAACCTATTAATTTAGAATATAACCTATCCAAGAGGCCTCGACATCTATTTAAGATGAAAAGATATGCTGAACTTATACGAAAGTATAAGAAGTAGAAGATAAAAAGCTTTTACGATAACAAGTATTGCTCCAAAACCGAATGTCGTGGGTTCAAGTCCTGCTTTCCCTGCCAAATGCAAAAACCTACCAAATTGGTAGTAGATATAGATTATTTTTTAGCTCTGATGAAATTTAGGAACAAATAAAAAAATGAATTTGTTTTATCCACAGATTCATTTTTTTGTGTAAAATTTATATTAATGTTATGATAAAATAATTATAGGTGATTTAATATGATATGTATAAAAATATTAACAGATTTAGATTTTAAGTTAGTTCCTAAATCACTTAATAACCCTAGGCATCACTATGGTGCTAGAGGAATTGTTTTCAATGCTGACAACAAAGTTGCAGTTTTATATAAGCAATTTAAAAATGAATATAAGCTCATTGGTGGTTGTATTGAGGCAAACGAAGATCTTGTTAGTACTTTCTAGAGAGAGGTATTTGAGAAAGCTGGTTATAAAATCAAAATACAGAAATTGCTTGGGAACTTTTGAAGAAATTAAATCACAAGATAATTTTATGCAAAACTCTTATATATACGTTTCTCATGTTATCGAAAATACAGGATACCAACATTTTACTGAAAAAAAGTAAAAGAAGGATCAAAACTGTTGTGGTTAGATATACACGATGCTATTAATTTGATAAAAAACTCTGAAAATGAATTGCTTCCTTCTTGTGTAGAAAGTGATATAAGTGTTTATCATACTAAGTTCGTAGCAAGACGTAATTATGAAATCCTAAAATATTATATTGAGAATTATATAAAATAATTAGCGCTATTGATTTTTGAATAAAACTTAAACTGTTGAAAAATATTTTTTAATTACCTTTGTTAACAGTCTTTTATTTCACTCAGAAATATCAAAAAAATGAAATGTAAAAACTTATTAATTTTTATTAGCAAGTTTATTTTAAAAATGAGCATAATTTATAAAGTAAGTAACTGTTACTTCTATCTTTTTTGTTGTTATTATTAACTTCTATTAATTGCATAATATATATAAATTAATGTTTTGTATGATAACAATTTTTAATAATACCTGTTATATTTTTAACATATTACAGTACTATAAACTCTACTAATAGTTGACAAAATATTAATGAAATAAACTGATGGTTGCTTGATTTAGTGTAATATATTATATAAAATTGAATGAGAAGGAGTTAATATGAATAGAAAAGTTGTTTATTTTTTATCTTTTTTCCTATCATTATTTTTATTAATAGGGGTTAGTTTCGATCACTATCAAAATTTAAATTTATTTAATAATATTTTGTTAGTAATAACTAGCTTAATTATACTTATACTAGTATTTAATAAAATTATACTTTATCTTTTTAGCAAACTTGATAATTTGACTAATAATAAAAATGAAAAGAATAATAAAATAACTCTATTATTCAAAAAACATACTTTTATTTTTTCTTTTATTTTTATTATTATGGGATGGTTAATATATATTATTGCTTTTTACCCTTGTATTTTATCACCTGATCCTAGTTTTCAAATACTTCAATTTTTAGGAATAGATAATAAA
The DNA here is from genome assembly GCA_910576925.1 of uncultured Bacilli bacterium. GTDB lineage: Bacteria > Bacillota_I > Bacilli_A > RF39 > UBA660 > UBA2730. The sequence goes on from CAJTKB010000020.1 coordinate 5,493, forward strand.
TACTCTTATTATTCTATTCTATTAGATAATAATATGATTATTACAAATCATCATCCTATAGTGCATACTATATTACTTGGTATTTGTACAAAAATTGGACTTTTATTTAATAATGTTAATAGCGGATTATTTATTTATAGTATAATTCAGATAACTGTATTAGCATCGACTTTTTCATATACTATTTGTTTTATGAAAAAATTAAAATTGAGTTTTAGATACCAATTTATATGTTTGCTTATTTATACTTTTATTCCTGTATTTCCTTTTTATGCAATGAGTCCTGTTAAAGATGTAATATTTGGATGCCTTATTATTATATATATTATAACAATTACTCGTTTAATAATTTTTAAAGATAACATAAAGATTATAAATATAATTCATATTTTATTATTAAATATTCTCATATTTTTATTTAGAAATAATGGCATTCATATAATACTTTTATCTTTTCCTTTTTTGCTACTACTAAAAAATAAAAATAGGACTAAGATTTTAATTATTTTACTTATAACACTAGGCCTATATTGTTCTTATAAAAAAATTATATTGCCATATTATAAAGTCACACCTGCTAGTATCAGAGAAGCCCTTTCTATACCATTTCAACAAACTGCTAGATATGCTTTATATTATGATAATGAGATTAGTAAAGATGAAAAGGAGATAATTGATAAGATTTTAGGTTATGATACACTTGCTGCTAGATATAATCCCGAAAAAGCGGATAGTGTAAAAAATGAATTTAATAGATTTAGCACAAATAAAGATTTAAGAAAGTACTTTAAAGTATGGTTTAAACAGTTTTTTAATCATCCTATAATTTATTTAGAAGCAACTTTAAATAATACTTATGGCTATTTTTATCCATTTAAATTAAATTGGTATATTTATCATAATGAAAATCATGTACTTAAGCAACATAATATTGATTATCACTATAACAAATTTGATAAACTAAGAAAATATTTAACTAATTTTGGAGAATTTTTTATATTTATTCCCATTATAGGACTAACTATAAATATTGGCTTTTCTACTTGGATATTACTTTTTATGATTAGTTACTTGTTATATAGAAGGAAATATAAAGAAATAATATGTTTTATTCCTATGATTGTTGTTTTACTTGTCTGTGTAGCATCTCCTGTCAATACATATTTTAGATATGCATTACCAAATATTTTTGCAATGCCTACTGCGATAGCAATATTTTTACATATTATAAGGAAAAAGCACTTGTAGTCCTAATAGACATTTTGAAAAAAGTATTTCTTATTATATAATTATTATAGGTGATGTATATGAACCAACAAAAAATTGGAAATTTTATTAGCGAACTTAGAAGAAAGAAAAAACTTACACAACAGGAGCTTGCAAAAAAACTAGGTGTCACTGATAAAGCTGTAAGCAAATGGGAGCGAGGACTATCTTGTCCAGATATATCTTTATTAATTCCTATAAGCGATATTTTGGGAGTAACAATTAATGAGCTATTAATTGGAGAAAATATTAGTGAGATAAATGATATTGACCTTATTAATAAAAAAGTAATTGAATGTACGAGTAGAGAAATAAATATAAGTAAAAAAAGAAATAAAAAGTTACGATTTTTACTTATTATTAGTTTTATAATAATAATATCAATAATTACCTTTATTTCAGTTAACTATTATATATCAGAAAAGAAAAGTATAGAGTTAAATAATTATATAGAACATATTAAAAATAATTTAAAAGATTTAAATTTTAAAAAAGATAATCCATTACATACTCCTAATTCAATTTTAACAATAGATGGTATCACCTATGTCGTTCCTAGAATTTCTTATAAATCTAATAATAGAGGGATATATAAGGAGATTTTATCATATTCTGACTATGATAATCTTACTGGTTTAATTATTTATTATAATGGTGATACTTTTAATGTTTATAAGTATGAAAATATGGATAAACAAAAAGTAGATATAGTATCAATTGATTGTGATATCAAAGGTAATTTGATTGCTAATAATAATTATACGACGAAACAGAAAAAATTATATGAGAATAATACGGAGGAAATAAAGAATCGTATTTATGATATAAGAATGATGTGGATTAATATATATGAATTCTAATTATTTACATTTTCTTAAATAATTAATATAAGATAGTGTATAATAGTGATGTATTAAAATAGGAATGGTGTATGATTTATGAAAAAGAAAATTATTATTATTTGTACTATTACTGGAATTATTTTTCTTATATTAGGTGGAAATTTACTTTTCAAATATTATAAGATAAAAAATGCTGTTATAAATGTTAGTTTAGTAGAAAAACTAGAAACTGAGTTTTTAAGCGATGTAAAGGTATCAGACTTTATAACTGATATTAATGGAAAAATTATAAATGATTACAATATTAATACCAAAAAAGTTGGAAAAAGAAAAGTTAATTTTAAGTACATAAATGATGATAATATTGAAATAAATTATAGCTATGACTTAAGAATTGTTGATACATCTCCTCCCGTTGTTTGGTTAAATGATAATTATACAGTAACATTAGGAAGTGAAGATAATTTAATAAAAGATATTTTATGTGGCGATAATTATGATAATAATCCTTTATGTGAAATTATTGGAGATTATGATATAAATAAAATTAATAGTTATCCTCTTATTTTTAGAGCTACTGACAGTAGTGGAAATATTACAGAAAAAAACTTTAATTTAAATGTAGTAGCTCCTAATAATAAAACTAATTATAATAATTCTCAAACATATTTTTCTGACATTATTAAAAACTATAAAACAAAAGATACAGAAATAGGATTAGATATTTCTCATTGGCAAGGAGATATTGATTTTGATAAACTAAAAAAGGCAGGAGTCGAGTTTGTTATGATACGCGTAGGTAGAACTGATGGTATTGGTGGTAAATATGTTCTTGATACTAAATTCGAGCGTAATATTAAGGAAGCTAATAGAATTGGTATTCCTGTAGGTGTTTATTTTTATTCGTATGCTAACTCAGAAAAATCTGCTAAATCTGATGCAAAATGGGTATTAGATCAAATTAAGGATTATAAAGTAGAATTACCTGTTGCCTTTGATTGGGAAAATTGGAATAGTTATAATGAATTTAATTTAAGTTTCTTTGGCCTTACAGAAATAGCTAATAGTTTTTTAGATGTTTTTAAGAAGGTAGGATATGAAGGACTACTTTATAGTAGTAAGAACTATTTAGAAAAAATTTGGTTGAAAACTGATTATCCAATTTGGCTTGCTCACTATACTGAGAATACATCATATCAAGGCAATTATACCTTCTGGCAAATTTGCAGTGATGGTATAGTTGATGGTATTAATGCTCCTGTAGATATAAATATAAGATATAAATAGAATTTAAAATATATTAATAAGAAAAAGTGATATAATCATTAATCGATTAATCACTTTTATTTTACATATCTGCTTCTGTACTAGCTATACTTATTCCTTGACCTAAGAAACCTTCCATTAGATTATTACTAACATTTTGTCCATTAGGTATAATTATTGCTGGTTTTTCTACTTCCTTCTCCACATTAGGTGCTAAAGCTGCTGTGTTTTCAAATTGCTTTCCTATATTTACATAATCACTAGGATTTAAGGTACTAGCATCTTGACCGTCTGTAAATTCTACTTCTTTTTTCTTAGGCTTAGTTTCAACCTTTGGAGTTTCATTTTTTTCTGGAATATTATTTATTGGTATTTGTGCTATTTCTTGAGGAGGCATATTATTTATATCTATTCCTGCCATATTAGGTGTATCATTTTTTTCAGTATCCATCATCATATTTGGTATCATAGTTTTATCAAATTCTGGAATTGAAACTACTGTATCGTTTATATCACTTGTACTCATTAAATTTGGTTTTTCCTCTTGTTTAAATGAAAGAGAATTATTGCTACTGTTTTCTCCATAAATAGGAGCATTATTAGTTTCAGGACTTATATTTTGTTCTCTATTATTTGAAGAAAAACTTGTATCATCATTTATTGAAGCAATTTTTTCGTAGAATTCCTCATCATCTTCATCATCTACAACTTTTCCATCATTTCCATCCCAAATCCTTACAACATCACAGTTTCCACTCTTAGGCTCAGGATTAGGCATCTCTAATCTAACAATTAAAGGTATTGTAAATGCTTGACCAAATGCAAGACAAGTTCCTGCTTGAAGACTTTTTTGTTTTTCTACTATTTCATCACTAATATTAGGAACCATTTTACGTATATAATCAACATCAGCTGGATGGTTCATTTTAAATATCATAAAATTAGAGCATTGAGAAATAACTGTATCACTCATTTCTACTGGTCTTTGTGTAATAAGACCTAAGACTACTCCATATTTACGTCCTTCTTTAGCAACTCTATCAAAAATATTATATCCTAACAGAAAATTATCTGTATCATTTTGTATATATCTATGTGCTTCCTCAACAATTAAATGAAAAGGGATACTTGCTCTATCATTTAAACCTTTAGCAAAAGAAAATACAAGTCTTGAGTAAACTTTAACTACTACCTTTGCAAAGTCATCTGATACATCATCTAAGTTAATATTTACTAATTGATACTTCTTACCATTAATAATTAGTAGTGATGAAATAAATTGATCTAATGTTACATATTCAGGATAATCAAAATATTTAGCATTTTCTCCCGTTATTAAAGAATGAAGCCTAACTTTAATTGTAACAGAATCAGCATATGTATTTTCATTTCTAAGCCAACCTTCACTAATTAGAGTAAAGTTAAGAGCTTTTTCTAATGTTTCTAGATTATAGAAGACATTTCCTTCTGGTTCATATGAATCATATTCATCTTTTATAAATGATGATACATATTCAGTCATTAAAACACTTTCTGTGAAGTTTCCAAATTGATCTATTAAGAAGCAATCTCTAAATTTTCTTGTATAACCAATTCCTTGAAGTTCTGCTTCTAAATTAAACTCTGGGGTTGAGCAACTTGCAATTATTGAAAAAATTTCATTTCTCTTATTAGGGGAAGTCTCATTTGTATATAGAATAGTCATAATTGCCTTTGCTATTAAGTGATTTTTAAAAGCATTTGAATCCATTTTTTCTTCAGAAAATATTCTTGCCAATTTTAACATTCTTTCAATAATTGGTATTTGTGAATGACTAGTAGCATTTAATAAAAGTGTTAAATCGTCTACATTTAATAAATAAATTGGTATTCTAAGTCTTTCTCCTATACCATCAGTTTCATTGGTTGTTAGAAAGCGATAATTATAGTTTGGATTAATTGATGAAAGGTTTCTAAATGCATTATAATATTCACCAGAGGCATCAAATAATAGAATATTGGATTTATAAGGAAATAGTTTTTGATCTAAAAACATATTTTGAAATATTCTACTTATACCACAACTTTTACCACTACCACTATTGCCGAATATAGCAAAATGGTTACTAAAAAAGCCATTTACATTCATAAAAACGTCTTTTCCACTATAAAATGGACTTTTTCCTAGAAGCATATATCCTCTTTTGTGTCTTCCTGTAACTATTGGTACTTCTTCAGGTTTAATTACTCTTATTCTAGCATCTAGTGTAGGTTTTTGGATAACTCCTCCTAACAAACCTCTTTTAGTAATTTCTCCTAGAAATCTAATTTTTACAATATCTCCTTCTATATCGTCTACTTCTCCAAGTATTTTCTTCTCTTGATCCTCAAAAATGACGTGTAAGTTCATTAAGTTGAATGTAATATCTGCATTATTTTTTATTTTTACATTACAAGTCCTATCACCAATATAGATAATTCTATCAAACATTTATAACCCTTCTTCCTATTCTTTTATAACATTTTTCTATTTTTAATTATACTATTTATTTTTTTTAAAGTCTAGCTTATTCAAAAATTATTTTTCTAACTTCTTCTAATATCTCGTTGTCTTTTATGACAGTTTCTAATTCTTTTAATTTTGCATTTAATCTTAGTTTTTGTTCATAATATTCTAATAGTTCCTTAGTTAATTTAAGTTGATTATATATTGCATTTCTACTTATATTATAATTATCAGCAATTTCTCCAAAGGAAAGATTTTTAAAGTAGTATTCTTCAAAGTATTCTTTTTGCTTATTGGTTAGTAAATTTTTATATAAATCGTATAATTCACTATAATATATAATTTCTTTCATAATTAGTACTAAAAATCCTTAAATAATCCGTAAATATATTTTTCTATATCGAACCCCTGTAAATCATCTACTCCCTCTCCAAGTCCAATATATTTTACAGGAATTTGTACTTTCTCTTTGATTGCTAAAACTATTCCACCTTTTGCTGTTCCATCTAGTTTTGTTAATATTATTCCTGTAATATTTGTTATCTCCTTGAAATTTTCTGCTTGAGATATGCCATTTTGTCCAGTCGTTGCATCTATTACTAATAATACTTCATGTGGAGCTTCTTCAATAAGTCCTGTTATTACTTTATTAATTTTTTCTAATTCTTTCATTAAATTAACTTTGTTTTGTAATCTACCTGCTGTATCTATAAAAACAATATCATAATTTTCCTCTTTAGCTTTTTTAACTCCATCAAATACAACACTTGCTGGATCACTATTTTCTTTACCGAAAAAATCTACTTTATCCTTTTCAGCCCATTCCTTTAGTTGCTCAACAGCTCCTGCCCTAAAAGTGTCTGCTCCTACTAGTAAGACTTTTTTACCATCGTTTTTCATTTTATTAGCAAGTTTTCCAATTGTGGTTGTTTTTCCAACACCATTAACTCCAACTAATAAAACTACTGTAGGTCCTTTTTCACTATAATTAATTTTATTAATTAAAACTTCTCCATTAACATATATAATAAATAATTCATCAACTATTATTTCCTTAAGTATTTCTGGATTTTCGATATTTTCATGCTTAACACGCTTTTTTAATCGCTCTATAAAGTCTTCTACTGTTTTTATTCCAATGTCTGCCATTATTAATATTTCTTCCAAATCATCAAAATATTCTTCTGTTATTTTACTGTATCGTGTTGTAAGAGAAACAAGGCGTGAAACAAACCCTTCTCTACTTTTAGTAAGACCTTTTTCATATGTTTCAAGTTCTTTTTTTATTTCTTTGTTTTCATTATTAATTTCTGTTTTGTTATTTTTTTTAATTTCTGCTTCTTGAAATTCTTTTTTATCATCTATTATCTGTTCATAGTGTTCCTGATTTTCTTCTTTGTTAAACATTGTTTTAATTTTATTAAATAATCCCATTTGTATCACCAATTCAAGTGTAACATAAATTTATTATATAAATCTATAATATAATATTAAATTTTTATATTTAAATATAGTATTAAAATAAATAAAGATATTTTGTAAACTATGATTATGGTAATAGACAAAAGTCAAATTTTAGTATATAATATAGAAAGTTAGTTCTTTTATGTTTAAAAATTAACAAAAAAGAAAGGAGATATAATGGAAAATAAAAAACCTAATGGAACAAAGATTGTTGTTTTAGGAGGTTTAGGAGAAGTTGGAAAAAATATGTATTGTATAATGCATGATAATAATATTGTTATTATTGATGCAGGTGTTAGTTTTCCAGAAAGTGAACTTTTAGGAATTGATTATGTATTACCAGACTTTACATTTTTAAAAGAGAATGAAAGTAAAATAAAAGCTCTACTTATTACTCATGGACATGAGGATCATATTGGAGGAATTCCTTTTTTATTAAAAAGTATTAATATTCCTGCGATTTATGCTCCAAGGCATGCTAAAGAGCTAATAGCAGTTAAACTTGAAGATAAAAATATAAGGTATGATAATTTAAATGCTTATAATGAAGATACCAAATTAAAGCTTGGGACTATTGAGGTAGAGTTTTTTAGGACAACACACTCAATTCCTGATTCTCATGGGATATCTATAACAACTCCAGATGGTAGAATTGTTAATACTGGAGATTTTAAATTCGATCTTACTCCTATTGGGCCTCCAGCTGATCTATATAAAATGGCAAAGATTGGTTATGAAGGTGTTGATTTATTAATTAGTGAATCAACTAATGCCTTAAATGAAGGATTTTCAACAAGTGAATCTAAAGTTGATGATGCACTAGGTGAAATGTTTGATACTTATCCACAAAATAGAATAATAATCGCAACCTTTGCTTCAAACATTTACCGTGTAAAACATATATTCGAAACTTGTTATAAACATAATAGAAAAATTTGTGTATTCGGACGTAGTATGGAAAATAATATTAAAATTTCAACTGAGGGAGGGTACATAGCTCATAAGGAACTACTAATAAATGCCGATGAGGTTAATAATTATAAACCTGGAGAAGTTGCAATTCTTTGTACTGGTTCTCAAGGAGAGCCTTTAGCAGCACTTTCTCGTATGTCTAATGGCAATCATAAGCACATAAAGTTAAGACCTGATGATATTGTAATTTTTTCTTCATCTGCTATACCAGGAAATGCTTTAAGTATTTCTAAAATAATTAATAAGTTATGTTTAAATGGCGTTAGAGTTTATACCAATAAAGCTTTAAGTGACTTACATACGTCAGGACATGCTAATGAAGAGGAACTTAAACTAATGATAAGACTTATTAACCCAAAGTATTTAATGCCTTTTCATGGAGATTATAGAATGTTAAAGCATCATGCTGATATTGGAATCGATTGTGGTATACCTAAGGAAAATACTTTTGTAATAAAAAATGGTGATACACTTAATTTGAATAATCATACTATTACTAAAGGTGATAGTAAACCTGGTGCTGATGTATATGTAGATGGTAATAGAATTGGCGAAATTGGTGGAGCTGTTATCAAGGATAGAAAAACTATGGCAAGTGATGGTATACTAGTAGTAATAATAAATGTAGATATGAAAAAACGTGAGTTATTAATAAGGCCAAATATCACGACTCGTGGATTTGTGCAAGTGAATGAAAACGAAGAACTAATTAGAAAAATAGAATATTTAGCTGATAGAATCATAAAAGAACAACTAGCTGACTCGCATTCTACATTTGCTACCATAAAGGTGGAACTTACTTCAAGATTAATTCCTTATATAAATGAGCTTACTGGAAGACGTCCTATTATACTTCCAATAATTTTAGACATAAAAAAAGAAGCTACTGTTAATGTAAAGTAAGCTTCTTTTTTGCTATTTCAATAATTATAATTATGATATAAATTTAGCATATAAACTAATAATACTTAATAAGTACAATGCTAAAATAAAAGACAAAAATAAATTAATATCTATTTTGCCTCTTCTTCAGCTCTAACTTCTCTTACAACTGTGATTTTTACTGTACCTGGATATTTCATAGTTGATTCTATCTTTTCTTTAACATCCTTCGCAATTTTATGAGCCATTAAATCATCTACTTCTTCTGGTTTTACAATAACTCTTAGTTCACGACCAGCTTGTAAAGCATACGCTTTATCAACTCCATCAACTGTATTCCCAACCTCTTCGAGTTGAGATAATCTTTGAATATAATTTTCCAATGAATCATTTCTAGCTCCTGGACGAGAAGCACTTAAACTATCAGCAATTGCTACAATATTTGCAATAAAACTTGTTGCTTCTGTATCTCCATGATGAGAAGCAATTGAATTAATTACAACTTCGTTTTCATGAAACTTTTTAGCTATATTCATTCCAAGTTCAACGTGACTACCTTCAATATCGTGATCAATTGCTTTCCCAATATCATGCAATAGCCCAGCTCTTTTTGCTAAATTTACATCTTCAGAAAATTCACTAGCAATAACTCCTGATAGTTGTGCAACTTCAAGTGAATGCTGTAGAGCATTTTGACCATAGCTTGTTCTAAAGTGGAGTTTTCCAATGATTTCAACAAGGCTTGGATCAACTCTAGTTATACCAAGTTCGAATAAAGCATCATTACCATATTCGATTATTTTTTGTTTTATATCCTTGCTTACTTTATCATATATTTCTTCTATCCTAGTTGGATGTATTCTTCCATCTTTTATTAATGTCTCTAATGTTATTCTAGCTATTTCCCTTCTTAACGGATCAAAACTTGAAACAACAACTGCTTCTGGAGTATCATCAATAATTAAATCTACTCCGCATACTGCTTCTATTGTTCTAATATTTCTTCCTTCTCTTCCAATAATTCTACCTTTCATATCATCATTTGGAAGATCTACTACTGTAACTGTTTGATCACTTGCTATATCAGCAGCATATCTTTGCATTGATGATATTAGCATTTCTTTAGCTTTTTTATCTGCTGTTAGTTTTGCCTCTATTTCTTGTTCCTTTATATATTGACCTATTTGTTTAGCCATACTTACTTTAACATCGTCTAATAAGGCTTCTCTAGCTTCTTCTTTAGTCATTGCAGATATTTTCTGTAATTGTTCTATTTGTTCATTTCTTAACTCATCCACTTTACCTTTTTCTTCTTGGATTTCGTTTGCTTTAGTATTCAATTTTTCTTCTTTTTCATCTAAAATAGACTCTCTTTTTTGATAAAGTTCATCTCTTTTATCCATACTAGCTTCTCTTTGTAAAAGATGCTTTTCACTATTTTTAATTTCTTCTTTCTTCTCTTTTACAAATTCCATTGCTTCATTTTTCGCTACTTCTATTTCTTTTTGTGCATTATCTATTAATTGTTTTTTCATATTTTCTGCATTATTTTTAGCTTCTTCTACTATTTTTATAGCTTCTAATGAAGCATTATTTTTTTTAATATGAGCGACTAAGATCGTTAATCCTAAACCACTTATTAATCCAATAATATAAAGTAAAATGGAGAATATTATATTATTCATTTATTCCTCCATTTCTAGAATTTATGTTTAAATAATTTATTTAACATCTTCCATTTTTATTGTAAAAGGCTTTTTTCCTCTTGTCAAGCATATTTAGGATTTATATTTCATATATTATATATTATTTTTTTGTATTTTTGTTAGCAAAATATTCATTAATTACATCATAATCACAGTACTTTATTTTTTTATTTTCTATTGCCATATAATTATCTCTTCCTTTTCCTAATATTAGTATAATATCCCCTTCTTTAGAAAGTGAAAATATTTTGTTTATAGCTTCCTTTCTATTTATTACTCTTTCATAATTTGTTAGATTACTATCACTAACTAAGTCATCAATTATACTATTTACATCTTCATATCTAGGATCATCCATTGTAAATATAGCATAGGTTGAATTTTCTAATATCATTTTACCTATTTTGCTTCTTTTTTCTTTTTCTCTGCCACCTGCTGCACCTGTTAGTACTAATACTCTTTTAGGCTTTAGTTTCCTTACATTAGTAATAATGTTATATATCCCATTATAGGTATGAGCATAATCTAAAATAATAGTATAGTTTTGTCCAAAATTAAGTTTTTCTCCTCTTCCTTCTATTTCTGAAATATTATTAATCTTTTGGATAATTTCATGAGGGCTTATGCCTAAGTTATAACAGACACAGAAAGCAAGAGTTATATTATAGGCATTATATTCTCCAAATAATGGTGTTACTACTTCATATTCTTCACCCTGATATTTAATATTAAATTTCATCTTATAATCAGTAGTGTTAATTTGACATATTTTGAAATCTGCGTTTTCTTCTTTTCCGTATGTATACATTTTACATTTACAACTTTTTTTGACATTTTTATAATTTTTATCATCAATATTTAGTATAGTTATTCCATTTTTTCTAACTAAAGAAACTAGTTTTTTCTTGCTTTTAATATAATTTTCAATAGTTTTATGAATATTAAGATGATCTTCTGTTATATTAGTTAAACAGGCATAATCAAATTCAATATTGTCAACTCTTTTATGAAGAAGAGCTTCACTTGATACTTCCATTACAATTGTTTTACATCCTAGCTTTTTTAATTTTACAAGATATTCATATAATTCACATATTTCTGGAGTTGTATTATTACTATTTATCCTCATACTTTGATATATAACTCCATTTGTTCCAATATAACAACAGTTTAAAATTTTAGATACTATTGTTGCAGTGGTTGTTTTCCCATCAGTTCCTGTAATACCAATAAATCTGAAATCCTTTTCAATTCCATTATAATATTTTGATAATATTTTAGGTAATTCCTTATTGGCATCTTTAACTTTTATATAAGGAATAGAACAGTCTATATCTTTTTCTCCTATTATTGCTATAGCTCCGTTTTTTATAGCATCATCTATGTATTTATGATGATCTTCATTAAAACCTTTTATAGCAATAAATAAATCTCCCTTCTTAATATTTCTTGAGTCAGTTTTAATTCCTTTTATAGGAATATTATAATCACAATTTATAATTTCATTTAATTTTTTCATATTATAATTTATGACAGAAAAAAGAAAAAGCTACTAGCTTTCCTTTTTTGTTTCATTTTCCTGTGCTATTCCATAGTACTCTCTTACTTTTCGTTCTAATTCATCACGTAATTCTTGATTATCCCTTAGCAATAATTTAACATTTTCTTTTCCCTGACCTAGTTTTTCTCCTTGATACGAATACCAAGCTCCTGTTTTTTCAATTATACCTGCTTCTGTACCTAAGTCTATAATTTCTCCTTCACGGCTTACTCCTTCACCATACATAATATCTACACAAGCTGTTTTGAATGGAGGTGCTACTTTGTTCTTTACTACTTTAATATTTGTCTTATTACCAACTATGCCATCTCCCATTTTTAAAGCTTCACTTTTTCTAACATCTAGTCTAATCGTAGAATAAAATTTTAAAGCTCTACCGCCTGGCGTTGTTTCAGGATTTCCAAACATAACTCCTACTTTTTCACGTAATTGATTTATAAAGATAGCAATGGTATTTGTTTTATTGATAGTACCTGCTAATTTTCTAAGTGCTTGGCTCATTAGTCTTGCTTGAAGTCCTACATGAGAGTCTCCCATCTCCCCATCTATTTCGGCTTTTGGTACCAATGCTGCAACTGAGTCTATAACAATAATACTAATAGCTTGACTTTTAACTAAAGCATCACAAATTTCTAGTGCTTGTTCTCCTGTATCTGGTTGACTTAGTAAAAGATCATTAATTTTTACTCCTAGTTTCTGAGCATAAACTGGATCTAAAGCATGTTCTGCATCAATAAAAGCTGCTCGTCCCCCACTTTTTTGAACTGCTGCAATAGCTTGTAAGGCAAAAGTTGTTTTTCCACTTGATTCTGGTCCATATATTTCTATAATTCTACCACGTGGATATCCTCCTACTCCTAATGCTATATCAAGAGTTAAGCATCCACTTGATACAACATCAACTGCCATATGAGTAGTATCACCTAATTTCATAATAGATCCTTTACCAAATTGCTTTTCTATATTCATTAAGACTTGTTCTAAATCTTTATCATTATCTTTTATATCTGTCTTTTTCATATAACCTCCTATAATCCCTACTTCTTAATATTATAATACATATTTTAAAAAAGCAAGAATTGATGTTAATTAATAATATTCATTTTTTAGGAAGCAAAGGAAAAAGCAATTTTATTTTATTAAATATTTAATTATTATTATAAATTACAATTAATATTTATAATAAAAAAGCTATAGTAGTTACTTAGCTTTTTACTTATATTAAATTTCTATTTGTTCTTCCTTTTTATTAAATATATATTTCTTGTACAAATTGAAATATTCAATAGCTGATATTATTGACATAACTGAACCAATTAGTAAAAAAAGATTGGCAATGTCTAGATTCATTAATTCGAATGGTAGATTATAAAAAAATGCTAAAACAGTGCCTATCATTAATGATGCTGTTTTAATTTTGCCTGTTTTTATAGCGGCAACTACTTTTCCTCCTCCTGCTGCTTGCATTTTTACTGCATCAACAAATATATCTCGAAGAACTATAATTACTGGTACTATTGTATAGATAAATCCGTGACATGCTAAAATAATTAATACTGAGTTTACTAGTATTTTATCTGCTATTGCATCTAGCATCTTACCAAGATCTGTCACTTGATTATTTTTTCTTGCTAAATAGCCATCTATAAAATCAGTTAGGCTTGCAATTATAAATAAAATACCTGCTATTATATACTCACTTTTTACTACTACTCCTTCAATATTATATTGGGGAAAATAAAATCCTATTGAATAAAATGGAAATACTAATATAAAAATAATTATAAATGTCATTAATATTCTCATAACAGTAAGTTTAGTTGGTAAATTCATATAACTCCTCCATATGACTTTTAAGTACAGAATTTCTTATTGGTTCTTTATTTATATTTCTTATAATAATTAACATAATAGAAACTATAAGTAATATAATACCTAACCATATTATTATGGGCCACATATTTATTTTTCTTTTTCTAATTATTGTATATGGTGACTTTACTTTTGTTTTATTACTTTGTTCTTTTAATTGCTCCTTTTTTTCAGCTTCTCTTATATCTTCAAGAGAAATTTTAGAAGTTTTTTCAAATAGAAATTCATTAAAAGTGTCTATTACTTCGTCTGGATTAAGTCCTAAATACTTTGCATATATAATAATATAATCTTTTAGTTCATAAATATCTTTAAATGCTTTAGTATTTCCTATTTCTATATTTTCAAGTTGTGTTACTGAAAGAGAAATGTCAGCTGAAGCTTCTTCTAAACTTACTCCATTACTAATTCTTGTTCTTTTTAGATAACTACCTAATTCTTTCAAAAAAAACACCTCTTTATAAACAAATAATATTTAATAAGCCATGTTCTGTACCTATAAAGGTGACAAACATCTATCTACTGATTACTCAGTCCTTAACATCAGTTCTTGTTCCTTAGTTAAAGCTCCCCTACCATAATTTGGGTTTCTCACTCGTGGAGTTTACCGCGTTTCACTTTTTAATTTCTTAAAAAATCGTCACTGTGGCACTTTATTATAATAATCATATCTGAGACTTAGATTATTATTTTGTCGTTAGTTACCTACCTTAGGTTATCTTTTCCCTAAGCACGAACACTACAATCATCACAGATTGTGTGAGCATGGACTTTCCTCAGCACTCTTTAGAGTACCGCGTTTGTCTAAAATATTACTTATTTTATTCGTTATTTTCTTGTTCTCTATCCTTTTCAGAATCGTTACCATATACCATTTTTTCTAGTCTAGATAAACGTCTCATAATATCAAGATTAGTAATTTCACTTGTTTCATTATTCTTAGCAAATGAAGCTTTGTTTTTGGTAATTCTAAGCTCCTGTTTTAGGTTCATAACTTCTGCTAGTAAATCGGCCTTTTCCTTTTCTAGATTATTAATAATATTAAAAAATTGTTCATAGTCGCCAATTATAGTATCTAGAAACTGGTCTACCTCTTTTAAACGATATCCACGTGTATCTATTTTGAATTCTTTTTCTAAAATCTCTTGTGGTGTAAGCGCTATTTTATTTTGGTACATATTATCACCAATCCCTTTACATTAATATTATTGCAAAAACATATTATTTTGTCAATTATTTAGCTATTTTAATTAAAATAATTATGATTTTATTTGAATATACTAATGTAATAGAAAAATAACTTTTTTAATTATTCTTGAAGTTGTTTTCAGATTTTATATTTTTGATTTTAATAATAGAGTTTTCCAATTTTATGTATTTTAAATCTGTAAGAATTTTATTAATTTTATAAATAATTTCATCATTCATAATTTTATCACCAATTGTATTATAGTTTACTTTTTATTCTTTGTGGCTAATTCGACAAAACTTGTCCTTTTTTTATTGAAACTATGGTTATTAATTTGTATAATATTTTTGGAGGATTTACTATGGAATATAATACCAATAATAATTTTTGTAATTTCGAATTCACTGTTTTTTTATTATATGAATTTAAAAAGGCTGGCATAAACGAATTTTCTATAGATCAACTGGAGACTGATCTATATCATTATATAAATAAATATAAAAATATCTTCTATGACATAAAATGTGATAAATATAAAGTTTTGTTAAAAGATTCGATTAAGCAATTGGTTTCTTGTGGATATATTTGTATTCCTATATTTAATAAAAAGGTGGTACATATATTAAATATTGATACTAATATTATTGGAAAAATTTATAATATCGAAAAAATAAAAAACATTAAAAAATTAGTGAATGAATATTATGTAAATAAATATGTTGATTTTATGACATTTGAAGGAAATCCTGATGGTACATATTCAATATTAAATAGTTTTATTGATAAAAAATGTATTGATTGGAGTTTAGTAACTGATGCTTCTAAAATTAATATATCATCTTTTCTAAATATTAGAGATAATATATGCGTTAAGAATCATTTTGATTGTAATCCTTTCTCAACTATAAGGGCAGGTAGTATGGCTAATGTATCAATTATTGGTAGTAGTTTTGTTTTAAGTCGCCAGAAGATTAATGGTATAATAAAAAATGTTAACTTATATATAAATTCTTATGATAATTATTCAACTGAAAAATTTGGTAGTTATGCTTTACTAGAAACACCTTCTACTTTAGATATTAAAGTTTTAAAGTTATCTAAATAGACAATAATATATAAAAGTGAAGAAAGTCTTAATAGAATTTTATTTTGACTTTCTTATTTTATAATTGTTAAATTTTATTATTAGATACTAGGGTAAAATCTTCATCTTTAAAGTTATATATTATTCGTGCACTTATATTTTTATATTTTTCTGTTGTAAAAGCTTCACCGTATTTATATATATCAAAATTAAGCTTATTACCTATAGCAAACTTTTTACTATCATTTGAAAAGTAAACATAGTATTTTTTAGTAAGTGCCTCACTAGAGTTGTCAGCGATGTTTAAATTACTAAAATATATTCTTTTTCCACCAACGCAATTTACTTGTTCTATTACTTGAGCAGTTATAATTTCTCTTGTTTTTGATGATTTTAAAGCAAGCGTACTTATTCCTGAAATGAATGTTAAGCCTATACCTGAAAATAGCATTATTAAAAAGTACTTAGATAAATTATCATTATATAATTTTTCTGGTTTTTCTTTATTGTATTTTATTTGAATAAGTTTTTCTGGTTTTTCTCTAGATAGAGTATTTGGTGTATAGAAATATTCTTTTTTATTAACTTTATATTTATAGTTTCCTTTATAATATGTTAATCCATTTTTGCTAATAGTATCAAAATCAACTAAATCAGCTGGTGATGATATATAAGTTTTATATTTATTATTATTGTCAAATAATAAATAAATTGCTAATCCTGTTATTATAATCCCTACACAGATTAGTACAACGCAAAATTTTCTTGCAAAATTTCTTAATGGTGTATTTTCTTGATTATTACTTATTGTAGATTGATCTTGTATGCCATTTGCCATATTGTTCATATTTGGTATAGCTGATTGACTTTGAATATATGATGTTTGACTATTCACTTGCCCCTGATAATTTTGAGTATATGGATTATAATTTACATTTTGATTATTTATTGTAGTTGGTTGTGTAAGCGGAGTAGTGTTCAACTGATTTTGCGTAATAGTATTTGTGTTTTGGGGTGATAACTGATTAATCGTATTGTTATTATAATTAATATTTGTTGGTTGTTGAATACTTGGTTTATTAATTATAATAGGTTGTTGAGATTGATAGGTATTACTATTTGAATTTATATTATTTGGCAACGCTGTGTTGTTTGATGAATTAGTTTGCCCACTAGATCCAAAATTATTTTGACTATTAGTACTAGAATTTACATTATTTGTATTCATCTTAGTCCCTTTCTTCCTTTTTATTTTATTCTTTTATTTATATAGTTTTATTTTATCATATTTTTTTAATAATTATAATATATAAATTAAAGTTTGTCAGACTTTATTATAATTACAAAAAAATCCACAGTTACTGTGAATTATTTTTAGTGATTATTAGTTTTTGACCTATAGTTACTGAATTATTATCAAGGTTATTTAATTTTTTTAATTCTTGAAATGATAAATTATGAGATGTTGCTATACTCCATAGTGTATCTCCCTTTTCAACAATATAGTAATTCCTGTTAAATTCTTTTATTCTTGGTATTTTTAGAATATCATTTATCTTTAAATTAATACTTTCTAGTTCATTATAGTTTATAAGTTCTGTTACTGTTGTATTATATTTTTTAGCAATTAACCATAAACTATCTCCTTCTTTTATTTTATATTCTTCTTGATTATTTTTTATTTTATCTAATTTTGGTTCATTTATATTTCTATTATCTTTTATTGTATTTTGCATATTATCATTTTGCTGAGTAAAATTATCTAATATATTATTACTTGTATCATTAAGATTTTCACTTTCTGTTGAATTATTTTCATAATCATATATATTAGATGTAGAAAAATCACTAGTAGTATTTGGTATTAATAATTGCTGACCAATTGATAATACATTATTTGTTATATTATTTAAACGCTGTAATTCTTGTACTGTTGTATTAAATTTATTTGCTATACTCCAAAGACTATCTCCTTTTTGAACTGTATATGTTATTTGATTTGGGGTATTATTATTTGCAGTTGGAATTAGTAATTGTTGACCTACAGATAAAATATTACTTGTTAATCCATTAAGTGTAATTAATTCATTTACTGTCACATTATATTTATTTGCTATACTCCATAGACTGTCTCCCTTTTGAACTGTATAAGTAATGGTCTGTGAAGGAGTATTATCATTCACTGATGGTACTATTAATTGCTGACCAATTGATAATATATTACTTGTCAAATTATTTAGTCGCTGTAATTCTTGCACTGTTGTATTAAATTTATTTGCTATACTCCATAAACTATCCCCTTTTTGAACAGTGTAGTTTGTCGTATTAGGTGGAGTTGGTGTTTCAATTTCTGATATTATTAGTTGTTGACCAATTTGTAGTGTATCACTTGTTAGATTATTTAATTTTCTTAAATTATCTACTGTTGTATTAAACTTATTTGCTATACTCCAAAGGCTATCTCCTTTTTGAACAGTATACTTTGTTACTTCTTCTACTATTGGTTGATTTGTTATCAAAAGTTTTTGACCTATAGTTAAAGTATCACTTGTTAGATTATTCAATCTTTTAATTTCTGATACTGTAGTATTAAATTTACTTGCTATACTATATAAAGTATCTCCCTTTTGAACAATGTAATAATTATTATCTATATCTGGATTAGTGTTTGGGGGAGTATAGGTATATCCCGCATAATTAGTTATAGCCTTTACTGCACCTTCAACGAAATCATCTAAATTATTTTTTAGTTTATTAGCATCAACTTTATTATCTATAAATCCGTATTCAACTAGTATTGGTTCTGTTTTGCCGGTTAGCCTTTGAATATAATAATAATCTTTACTAGGGTCTTCTGGTAAACGTCTTTGATAAACTTTTCGTTTCTTCTGACCTGCTTTTCCTATTTCATCTAATACAGATTGTGCAAGAGTATCATTATTTCTTAGTGCATAAACTACTTCAGCACCTTCACCACCACGAATATTTGGCTCTCCACTACATCTTAGTTTAAAAAAATTATTTATTCATCTATCTCATAACCGTTTTTAATTTCTGATATAATTCCCTTTAATAAAATATTATCTCCTTTAATATCATAGTTTCTATAATCATATTTAATAGTTCTTTCATAACCTGGAGTAAAATAATGTTCTGAGTAACCTTTTTTATCAATAT
Source organism: uncultured Bacilli bacterium (assembly GCA_910576925.1). GTDB lineage: Bacteria > Bacillota_I > Bacilli_A > RF39 > UBA660 > UBA2730. Next base: position 25,259 of record CAJTKB010000020.1, read on the forward strand.
CATCTACTATTTCTTTTAACTCAAAATCACATATATCATCAAGCATCCCTCTTCCAGCACCATCAATAATATATGGATAATGTGTACCATTTCCTCTTTCTAAATCTTTAGAACCTAAATAAGTAATTCTAAACGTGGTAGGAGAACCGTAATCATATTCCATTTCCATAGTATCATTTTCTTTTAAGTCAAGACTACTTAATTTAGTTATCACTGCATTAGTTAAATTTTCATAATCAGGACTATCTTCTGCATTAATCCAACAATCATAAATATTATCTTTATATTTGATATTATATAAATGATATGCAAGAGAATCAAATGAAGCAAGTATTGTATAAGCTAAGTCTGCAACTGTTCTTCTATCTGTTATTTCGATTTTCCTCCAAATTTTATCTTCTAATCCTTCTATTTCAACTCTAAAAGTTAACACTTTAGTCATTTTTAACACCTCTACTTCAAATTTAGTTCTTTCTTAATCTTCTTATTTAATCTGTGATTTTAGTTTATTTATTCTACCTATTAGTAAAGTACAAATTTTTTCAATTCTTCTATTCGTCATCTTTGTTATATTTTGATATTTATGTAATAATTCATCAAATTCTTCTACTATCCCATCTAATTTAGATAAATCAAATCTATTTGTATCTTTAACCTTTTTAATAATTGAATCAAAATTATCAACAATATAAAAGAATCTTCCTTGACCATTTATAATAACTTCTTCTTCATTATAATCTAATATATTTAATGATTGTCCATTATCAAATATCGGAGCCATATCAAGCCATTTTAATGTATTAACATCTCTTATGATTCCAAAGTTATTTAAATGTCTATCTTCATTTAATATTAAATAATCAAGAATAAACATATTTT
>CAJTKB010000021.1 GCA_910576925.1 uncultured Bacilli bacterium
TATTAAATAATACTTGTTTATCTTCCATAAATATCTCCTCTACAAATTACTATTTCTGCATAACTTTGCTACATTAATTATAACACTTTTTTGATGATTAGTCAGTACAGTTTAGCGATTATTCTCATATTCATTTTCTGATAACATCTCATAAAATTGTTCTGCTGCTTGATTAGAATTTTTTGATAATCTTCTTAAAGCATTAGATAACGCATCATGATTTCTATATGTTCCATAAATAAAATAATCCTCTAAAAGTTTTAGTCGATATTTTTTTCTATTCTTAGGATAATATTTTCCATTTTTCTTATAAATGATAATAGCTGTTTCACTTATTACATCATTCAAAGTTATTTTATCGGTTTTCTTATTGGTTTTTCCTTTATTGTAATCATAATTATATAAAGCATGATTAACTATAGAATTTAAAATATAATTATCTGCCTTTTCTAATTTATCTTTAATCATTTGATTATCAAAAGCACTTTCAAAACCAATATTAGAAATGTTATTTCTTTTATCTATATCTAAAAAAATATTATTTAATTCTTCAATACTTTTATTAACTTCTTTTTTAGATAAATCAAGATCACTCATAGATGAAAATAACTTTCTTTTTACATCTCTTGTAAGTTCTCTTATTTCTTTTCCAATTTCATTTCTAGGAAGCGAATTATACTTGATATATTTCTTATTGGTATCTCTAACTTCCGATAAAAGAAAACCTAATCTAACAATTTCCTCTTCTAAATCCAAATCGGATATATTCTTTAAAGTAAAGTTCTGATCCTTAGGATTAAAATACTTTTGTAAATGTTCTAACTCTTCATTTATTTTAATAAGTGCAGGTCGATATAATTTATTTCTTTCAATAGCAAGTGATACTTGCCTCTTCATAAAATTATTTTCACTATCTGATAATTTTAATTTTCTTTTGAATCCAAGTTTATTGTTGTAATAACGATAACTTTTATTTTTTTCTACCCATGCAATATGGAAGTGATAATTATTTTCTCGATCAGTATGCAAAGATACAATCCATTCTAAATTTTCTTTAGGATTTTCATAGCCACAATATTTAAATAGTTTAGGTAGTATTGAAGTAGCAATCTCTTTTTGCAAATCTTTAACATTTATATTCTCATCAACATAATCTTGATATAAAGATAATACAGCAAGCTGTGTATTAGAATTTTCTAAATAATTACTCCAATTATTTTTCATATCTTCGACCATATCATCTTTTATAAATGTTCCATCTTTTAACATTGCCATTTCTTCTCTACGCATTTTATTTTGAATCATAATATCATCTGATTTTTTCTCACCCATAAAATAGCCTATCATAGAAGAATGAGATTTTTTCTCATCACGACTATAATCATAAAAACCTAAAACATATTTTTTTAGTTCTCTACTATATTCTTTTTTATCCTTGCATTGAATAAAATACCATTTATCAGTTTTACGATTCTTTTTATAGATTCGCAAATTGTTATCAGGATTATTTATTCCATAATAAGGATGAGTAATAAAAACAACTTTAGAATCCATAATTATTTTTGTAATGAAATTAGTTCATCTAATTTAGAGATAATTTTTTCATTTTGAAATTTTATTTCTTCATCATCACTTAATTTCATCAATCCAAGTTCCAAAAGTTCTATTAACATTTCATTGATAAAAGTATAATCAGAACATTTAAATTTGTATTCGATAATTTTATCAAGATCTTCTGGAATACTTATACTCCTTCTTTTAAAGTTTTTAATTCTTGTACTCATAAATTATCCTAAAAATTTATTTCCATATTTGTTAAACTTGTTATTAAATTCTTCTAAACTTTCACTTAACTCAACATCAGAATTTTTTGCAAATTTCATATTAACAAATAATTGCTCCAATAATTTTTTCGTTAAATATTGATTATGAATTAATCGATTCATTTTATTATTTAAATCAAAAATCAAACTATCAATATCTTGTCTTGCTACACCTCTTTTAATACATTCTCTTAGAGCTTCTGTTTTATTATCTATTCCATTTTCTTTCATAAACTTACTTAGTAAAACTAAATCACTTTTTGTAAATCGATAACATTCCATAATCTCAAAAATCACCCCTTTTCAATCAAAAATAGGAAGAATATTTTTCAACAGGATATGAGAAAACACCACGAAATCTCAAAAGCCTTATAAATAAAGGCTTTTTTTCGATTTTTCGTGCACCAGAACACATTTCGCACTTGCGAAATGTATATACAAAACTGACTTTTTGTATATACAGACACTTATTTTTTGATTGAAAATCCTTATATTTAAAGGAAAAACTTGTATATACAATTGTAAATACAGCTACTCTTTTTTCTCTTTTCTGTCAAATTCTAATTCTTTTCCTTTTTCTTCAAATATTAGATTAGAATTGCTATATTTATTATCTATTTCCATAAGCTCTTGCTTATATTCGATATTAAATTTTAATATTTCATCCACCAATAATTTCAACTTCTTTTCTCTATTTAAATCTTCAATTATTTTATGGTTACTTAAAGTTTTTGAATCTCTTTCAACACTATAATCATAAGAAAGATAGTTAAATTTTCCATATTTATTATCATAAACCATAGATACATTTTTAATTGATTTTTGATAATTCATATTATAAAATCTGATTTTATTTATATCATCATTTTTAAAACTATCTATCTTAAATTCTACTCCATAAGATTGTTTTAACAATTCTAATTTTTCTAAATATTTCTTTTTTGCTTTATTTTTTTCACTTATTTTTTTCTTTATAAGATTATTATCCATCTAAAATTATCTTTCATCTTTTGGTGGATAAATATAAACTTTTTTGAATAAATAATTACCAAATATTCTCATAATGTCTTTTTTATTTTTGTATCTTTTAGCAACTCCTTCGTTACCATAAGATTTATTGGTAATATATAATACTTTCTTTTCTGTATCAATTTCTACTTGTAAATCGATATATTCAATAAAATTTTCTTCATTATTTTTTAATACTTTTTTCATAAACTTAATTCCCCCTCTGCTTTTTTTTCAATTATTATTTTAAAATTTTCATCAAAGTATTTAAAATTTTCTTCTAATCTTTCTCGATCAACCATTAGAGCTTCATTTAAATCTTTCACACCATCAATGGTTGAAATTAATGTAATAGAAAAAGAATGAATATCTAATTTTTCTAATTCATTCTTTACTATTTCTTGATAAGAAATCCCAGTTCTATCATTATCAAATGCTAAAACTAAATTTCCTTTATAATTGTTTTCTTCTATAACTTTTAGAAGTCTTTTATAATTTGGTAGCCCATTAAGTGCTACTGTTTTGACATCTTTATTTATTGTTTCTAATGATAAAGAATCAATAATACTTTCCGTTACATATATCAAATTATTGTTATAATCTTTCAATAAATCTTCATTCCATAGATAACTTGTACCTTTAGATTTTAGTTTTATGTTAGAATTAACTCCTCTTCCAAAATAACAATTTTTATTGATAGGAAATACCATCATATCTCTTTTATCATCATAACCTATTTTATATTTTTCGATTAAACTTGAATCAATATTTCTAGTAGATAAGTAATTTGTTTTATTAACCTGTTTAGAGCATCTATCATAATAATTAGTAAAATCAATTACTTTATAATCATCATCCGATGAATAAACATTATAAACTTTAGGTACATCTATCTCTACATTAGGATATAAATTGCTTGCTATTTCCAGCTTATCTTTAAAGGAATCCACATTATAATCAATTCCTATTAAATCAAATAAATCATATTTAGCACCACAAGAAAAACAATTACATTTATTTGCCTTTTGATAATAACCCATACTTGGATGTCGGTCTTCATGTTCTGGATTCAAACAAGTAAATAAACCATTTAAGTTATTTATTCCTTTTTTATTTACAAGATAATCTGCAAGCAATGGTTTAAAATTGTCTATGTTAGTTCTATCTTGTAGGTACATTTTCTTCCTCTAAATCCATATTTTTAAAGTTTTCATCCTCATAGATTGTGTTTTTACCATAAGTAATTTTAGTAATATCTCTATATTCAAAATCACTCCATCTACCAAAATTTTCTTCAAATTTATCTCGATCAGAAACCTTTTCAATATTATAACAAGATAATTTTGAATTATAACTAGATACAAGCGATGCAGCATTATATTTAAATGTTTGTTCAATTCCATCTTTGTTAATAGTTAAATTTATTGTTACATAATTTTTATCTTTAACAGAATTTCTGATAGCTTTTATTTTATGATAAAGATGATTTTCATCATCTTCAATTCTTTTTAAAGCCTTCCTTTTTTCTCTTGAAATAGTAAGACCTTTTAATATTTCTGATTGATGATTTAATATAAAATCTCTTGCGTCTTCTTCAATAAAGTCTTTTTTATTCGTTAAATAATCTAAAATATCTTTTGGTTTACTAGCTGAATATTCTACATAGTTATCTTCAAATGTTGAAGATGTATAACCATCCATAAAATCATGAATAACATCGTTATCAGTTAGCTCATCTCCTAATTCAGCATCTTTTAGATCAAATATTTCATCTTTACTATCATTAACTAACTCTCTAATTTTATCATTAACATCATCAGAAATCATCTCATATAGTTGAGAACTATCAATTAGTCTTTCATCTCCATAATCCCAATTTAGAATATCACATCTAATGTTATATTCTAAATCAAATAATTTATTATTCTCTTTATCATAGATTCCTGAATATTTGAATGGAGAATCTAAATTAAATAATTCACCACTATAACTTCTTAAACTATATAAAATATCTACTTTATCATTATAGCTAACTTTGCTTACCATTATTTTTGAATTATTGCCATAATTAAAGGTTTGCAAATTACTACTACTTTGTAAAAAGTCAAAAAATTCTTGTTCCAAAAATACCTCCTTTATTAGCAAGTAAAATTTTCAATTATACTTGAAATCTTCCTGCAACTTCTTTCATAATTAAAACTTTTAATTTTAGAATTTCTTTGCTTATCTCATCAGATTCTTTTTCAATTTTCTTTTCTAATTTTAAAATATCTTTCTGAATACTGTTTATAGCATCAGTAATAACCTTTTCTTTATTTTCATATAAATCTACTTTTGCTTGTAGATTCTTCATATCTTCTATAACCTTATTAAAGTCCATAAGTTTCCACCACTTCCTCTTCTTTTAAGTTATCCATTTTTTCTATTGCATTTGATATTTCTTCTGCCATTTTTTCCATATCATAACATGGATCTTCCATCTCTTGACTGCCATAATTATTACCAATAAAATTTAACATAGTTGCTAATATAATATCTTTCACTCTAACGCCATCTCACTTTCTCTTATTAATTCTTTTTCATATAGAGAAATATATATATGATAACTATTGTATTCACCATTTTTATAAACGCTGAAATAATCTTCATCTTCTTCAACAATATAGCCATCATCTATACCATTTTCAGATATATCCAAATTATCAATATCTATTTCTTCTTTTACTCTTTCAACATACTTTTTAAAACATTCATTGGCAATTTCTTTGGTTGTTGCTATACCAACAATTTGAGAATAATCTTCATCATCCCAGATACAGTTATCTGTAACAACATATACTTTATCCAAGTTCATAATTCTCCTTCTCTTCTATATCATTTGGTTCAGTATGTAATGTATTATCATACAATAGCTCTTCATGAATTAAACGAAAAATGGCATCAGCAAAATTATAGGATAAATTTTCTAATAAGTTTTTATCATAATCATAAAAAATTTTATCATCTCCTATATTTTCATCTACCCAATCTAATTCCTCCGCTACTAATAAATATTTTCCAATATCTCTAGTAGATAATTCACTTAACTTTTTATCTTTTAGTTCATTAAAGATATCTTCAAATTCATAATAACTGTTATCACTCATATTCATACTCACTTTCTACAAGTCCCAATTCTTTCATATAGCCATCTAAATAATTGTCAGCATCTAGTAAAGAAGATGGATATTGCCAATCAAGTGTATCAAATACATCTTCGACCATACTATCTAAATCACTTTCTGGAATCTTCTCATAAATATCGTTCCCATAATGATCTTTGATGACTTCCTTAATACTAAATACAGTAAAATAATCTTCCCTATCTTTTAAATCTTTTGAATTTAAATCAATATATTCTTTATCTTCAAAAGCTCCTTCTGGAATATAACAAATTTTATTTATGAGTGGTAATTTATCTATTTCTTCCTTTGACAAATGTTTAGTTTTCTCAAAGACAATATCATTTTTGTAAATATCACCTTGTCTAAAATATTCTTGATAAATCTTATTATCTTTAATTTCTCCTACAACACCTATAAATACCATATCATCAAGACATACTTGATTATATTGATCGTTATCAGGAATGATATAATCTTTACCATCAATCGTTTTAATATCGTAAACTTCTTTTGTTCCTTCCTTACCTACAGATGCAATTATTTTATCTTCCATTACATGATGGATTTTTAATATCAAATAATCTGGACGCATATACATAAACTCTGGTAATTTACAAAAATTGGAAATATAAGCTAAAGTTCTAAAGTCTGGATTTTTGATACCTATTAAATCTTTATAATTCATACTATTTTAATCTCTTTTCTTCTTCCTTTGCACATCTACCAGATACTACACAAGCAGAATAGATAAATAATACAAGAGAACATAATATTATTGATCCTAATACTAACATTTACATTCCTCCAATCTCAATTTCTTTTGAGGTATGATATAAATTATCATTTACCCAATTTATTGTTTCTGAATCAAGTTCTGATTCTTTTAAAACATGTATAACATTTTGTTTTATATCGCCATTATCTTTCCAAAAGGATATATCCGGCTCTTCCCAATATGAAGAATAATCTTCTATAATTTCATGAAATTCATAAGGTATAATTCCATTGTTTTTAGCATTTCTAATATTCTTAAAACGATAATCTTCTACTAAGCTAGTATAAATCTCTTTCCATAAATCTTTTGGTAAAGAAATAGTTACTTCTTTCATATATCCATAAGTATTATTAACCCCAATTTCAACATATTTTTTTATATTTTTGATAGTCTCTTCTTTATTAAAGTTAATTCCATAATCTTCACAATATAAACCATTACATAAATCTGATTTACAACAATGAGGATTGCAATTCCAATCATCTTTTAATTCTTTAAAATCATTTTTATCAAAAGTCTTCCCTACATTATAAAAATAACATTTCTTCTCTATCATATTTCATTTCCCTTAGAATTTTCTCTATGTTTTTCAATACTTTTATAATCTTTTAGAATTGAATCTCCAAAAGGCCTATATAACATCAGTTCATCTAAATTAACTTTAACTAATTCATACTTTTTATTATTAAAATCTACTGTTTCCAAAGTTTGTGAAATAATATCTAATTCTTTTAACTTCTCAATCGTTTTTTTATCCTTAAATTTTGGATTTAAAGCAACTATAGTTCCGAATCCTTCAAGTTGTGGAATTTGTTCTGTCAATGTTGCTTTATTATCACTATCATAATGCACGTCTATTAACAATGTACTTTTAAAACCATACTTCATATTTATTTGACTACCAACCGATAAGGCAATTTGTTTACCATCAACAAATATTTTTTTACTATCTCCTTTTTCAACTCCAATTTTATATGGATCAAAAGAGACTTGATAAACTATTTCTTCTTTTACTTCTTTTGCCATTTTACCCTCTTCTTATCTTCTTTTATATAAAAATAAATAGAAGAATCTAAGACTTCGCAAATATTTAGCATATCGAAAAAATCAGGTTTTATTTTACCTGTTTCTATTTCCTTGATGGTTTCTCTATCAACATGTGCCAATCGTCCTAGTTTCCCTATCGACATTCCCCAAGAAAGTCTTTCATTTTTTATTTCTTTTCCAACATTTTCTATCCATTTTATTATAATTATTACCCCCTTCTAAAAAAATAAAGAGAACTAAAATTAATTAGTTCCCTCATACTTCGTAAAATCTATATAAGCCATTATATCTAATAATGTATTATCATCTGTTCTTAATCCTAGATGTAGATGTGGTCCTGTGCTTTGTCCTGTGGTAGATGTTCTACCAAGTAAATCACCTTTTTTTACTAAAGATCCAACTCTTAATCCATAAGGTTGACTTTGGTATTGAAGATGCCAATATAAAGCTGATAAACCATTCGTACATTTTACAATCATGTAATTACCTGTAGAATTATTAGATTGATTAAATGGTAGATCATTAGCTTGTGTATTCGTAATATTGGATACTGTTCCATCACACACACTATAAAAATTTGTTCCTGTAGGTACAGCAATGTCCCATCCAGAATGAAAATTCACATTCTCTTGTGCTTCTGCAGATAATCCAAGATCAACATTTCTATGTTCAAAAACAATAGATGTAATTGTAAAATCACGTTTTAAAGGAAAGGAAAATGGTAATGGATAATAATATTCTTCATAATTATTACTTGAAGTTATATCTTCTCCATCTTTATGACATAAGTCTATTACATCTATTGTAACTCCTGCACTATTTGTTCCACTTTCTATAGTAAAAGTTGGAAGTGATTTATTATCATTTAAACTCTTACACATTGTTTTAATTGGAATCATTTGTTTTTCTTCTTCATTGATGTTTGCTAAATACGCTTTATCCCATAATTCCAAACTTAAAGTAGAAGTATCCAAAACATTATTGGTCCTTTGTAAATAAAACACCATTCTCTCTAAAGATACATATCCTTTTGTAGTAAGATATTTATTTAATAAACCTCTATATCTTTCTGCATATAACTGACTATTGATAACAGATGATTTTTCTCTCATACTATTTACTCGTTCTTCTACTAATGATTCTCCAGTTACAAAACTTATAACTGCAACTATAATAATAAAAAAGACAACAACACCTGCAAGCATAGGAAATAAGGCAATTAAGATTTTCTTGTTAAATATCTTTTTAATTTCTTCCATTACTCATGACTTTCAATATAAGGATTATCATCAGTTTCGCCCATATAATACATTTGTAATGGTGTTGCAAAAACATTCAATCTAAGCCTATTTTTATTGGTTATATTGATTAAAAACTGACCTTGACTACATCTACCTAAGAATGACTTTTGAGTCTCTGTAAGTGGTGTATTTGCATATATTTTTTCAATTGCCTTTAGATCATTATCTTTCAGCATACCAGTTATTTGATACTGACAATTTCCAAATAATGATGAAGCATGTCTTAATACTCCTGCACTAGTAGTTAAATCTGCTGGTTGTTGTGTTGCAACAACAATACCTGCATTATACTTTCTTAACCTTCTAGCCATTTGTCCGAAATATTTAAGTAATGTTGGATTATCTTCATCAATAAAATAATGAAATTCATCCACTACGATAAGCATATTTTGTTTCTTATTTTTCTTATCATTCTTCTTTTTATTATCAACAATTTCATTACTTAGATATGTTAAAAGATTAATCATTTGAGTATTGATTAGCCTTCTACTAGAATTAAATAATAATTCTTGTAAATTGAATACTACTAAATTATTACTTAAATCAATAGTAGTTATACCATTATAAAGATTTCCATCTTGACCTGTAACCATTCTTTTTAAAAGAACTTCAATATTGACTAAGATTCTTTCTAATTCTTTAGTCTTAGTATTCTTTTGCTCTTCTAAAAGATAAGCATATAAATCTGAAAATATTGGATAATCTTTAGCAGTCATATTCTCAAATTCTTCTAAAGAAGTCTTTTTAGTGATTCCTCTAGTATTATAGAATTTTTCTACTATATCAAGTAAAACTACTAATTCTTTTTCTGATATATCTTCAAATGCTGTAGAAAAGAAATTTTCTAGGAAGCCTAAATGTTTTCCTAGTATTGATGTTTCTTCATCATCATCTGTAGATACATATCGAATTTGTAAAGGATTTATTAAACTCTTACTTGAAAGATCAATATATTCTCCACCACATCTATTCGTAAGTTTTTCTAGTTCATTTTCAATATCGAACAAAAATAACTTAGTTCCACGAGCAAACTCATTCGTAATTAAGAGTTTTAAAAGATAAGATTTACCGCTACCTGTTGTTCCAATTACAGACATGTTATGTCCTGTTCTTGACTTAGTTAAAGTGAATTGATCGAAGAATGTTGGTAATCCATAATTACAATCTTCTCCCAATAACCAACCTGTACTATCGTTATGATAGTTTTCAGTAAAGAAAAAAGCAGACGCTAAAGTCTGTGTAGGTAAATACATTGCATAATCGGATAATCCCTTATCAGTAAGTTCAAATGCTTGCCAGGCACTCATTTGTCTTATGGTAGGAATATCAACTTTTACTTGATAAAGTTCTGCATTTGTTTTGATTTCCTTTAATATCTCTTCTCTCTGTTTTTTTGTTCCACTAATAGCAAGAACAACAGATACTTCTTTGATTTTTTCATCATTCGCTGATATCTGTTCAATAAGCATTTTATAGTTATTCATAAGATTTTGCATCTCATTCACATCACTAATATTTTTTGATGAATTATAATCAGCTAGAACTGCTTTAAAACTACTATTTAAGACATTTAACAATTTTGATTGTTCAATACTATCTTTGATTGTAACTGATGCCTTAACTTGTGGTAAATTGATAATTCTATCTAAAAAACCACCTTCAATAAATAATGGATAATTTTTAATAGAAACTATTTGAATTTCTTGATTATCCACTTTTAAATAATTAGGCATTTCAGAAATTCTTAAAGGCGCCAACAAATCCATAAAATCATAATACATAATTTGATCTAAATTTGCATTTGAATAATATAGGTTTGCAAGTATCTTAACTAACCATTTTTTGTTATCTACTAATTCAATATCTAATCTTGGAATAATAGCATCACAAGTTCTCTCAAAATCTTCTTTTGCCTTATCTAATGATTCTTTATTTTTACAAATGATTGCAAAATAATAAGAACTGGCAGAAGTCATATTTTGTTCTTCAATAGCACCAATAAAATTATAATTATTGATAAGAAGATCTTGTCTTATTTTATTATCACTATTATCTTCAATTAATTTTTCATAATTTTCTTTATTGATATTTAAATTTATCTTTTCATCAAATTTATATGCCTTAATAGTAAATGGCAAACGATACAATTTTGATAAAGAATGATAAAACACTTTTTGTTCATTATCATTTGTTAAAGATAAATCAATGGGATTTACCTTGTATAAAATGGCGACATCACCAGTTTTTAACTTTAGTAATCCATTATCAGTTATCTCGTTCACATTAACAAAATTTTGTGAATTTTGTAATTTTCTTTTAATTGTTTGCCTATCTAAATAAGTATGACTAGATTTTTCTTTTAATTTTTTTACTAATTTTTCTTCTTTTTCCTTTTTTCGTTCTTCTTTACTTTTTCTCATCTACCCCCCTTTCTTTTTTTATTTATAATAGTAATAATTTCTATTTTTAAATAGATATTTTACAAATAAAATAAAAAGTTTATACATTCGATTACATTTACTATAATCCATTGGAACTAACGATAAAGCTCCAAATGCAATTACAACAATTGCAACAGTATAAAACTTTAATAAAAATAATATTGTAAAAATCAATACGAAAGTCCCACCTAAAATGAGATCTTCAAATTCCAGGTTAAATAATCCTAGATTTCTCTTTATACTTTTTAATGTTATATACATATTCTAACCTCTTTATATTCTATCTGATTCATTTCCATAATCTTTAATTTTTGGCCTTGACATATATCTACTACTTCTTGGATTGCCTATATTTTTAATGCTATTAAATGCCCCTCCAAAACCATTTTTAATATTGTCAATACCTTGTTGTGCTAGTGATACTCCACCTCTAACATAATCTGCATTATATTTATCATTACTGAAATCCCATTTATTTGCAGCATCTTTAACATTTCCTTCTCCACGAGACTCTAACATTCTTCCATAAGCTCTAGCAATTGGATTTCCACTTTGTTGTAAATCTGCACCTTTCATCATCTGACCTAAACCTTTGCCAACTTTATCGTTCATTCGTTTTGAAATACCTGAATTCATTTTTGGATGAATACTCGCAACACCCGCATACATTCCTTTTGCAGTTTGAACTCCACCTTTTGCAAGTTGACCTATTCCTTTACCAGCTTTATACGTTCCTTTTGCAATGCCACCAGCAGCTCCAACAGCTCCAATTCCAATTCCAGTTGCTGTTGCAAGACCTCCACCTAGACCTCTCATAGCCATCATCATATCACGACCTGAATTTGCCGATACATTTTCTCCAATAAATCTATTAAGAGATGTACAACCAGTCATCAGAAGCATTGCACAACCTAAATATAAAACCGTTTGAGTAACCACCTTCGTAAAATATGGTAATCCATTTATATCACCACTATTTTGTATTGCATTAAACATTATAGATGTCAGACCAATTAAAAGCATCATTGCTCCAGCTTGTAAAACTAGCGAAGCTAATTGCTGATATAATGCCGATCTTTGTTCTTTTCTACCTATACTAGTTGCGAGGACAAGTGGTGAAATTACCATTAAAAAGGCAAGTTCTAACTGCCTTCGACCAAGCATAAGAACTGCAAATCCAACAGCAAACAAGAAAATTGCACCTATCACAATTCCAAATAAAAAATTGTAAGAAAAAGCATAATCTTCTGTGTCATTCCAAATACCCGGTTTATAAATATTGCATCTAAAGGCAAATGATCCTGAATCTGAGACATCACTTGCTGTTATTTTGTTTGTTCTAATTAGTTTTTCAAAATCAGACATTGTATTTGCTGATGAAGTATCAGAATATCCATTTAATTTTTTCTTTAATTCATCAACATTCTTCTTATCAACTTTATCACCATCTGATACTTTGTAACACGCTTCATTTATTGTTAAATAAGATGTTTTCATATTATCTCCAATTGTGGAAGCACCATTATTAAATTGATTATAAATAGCATTTGATAAATTCGCACCTAAATTGATTGTGGTATTAAATATCATATATACACAAAATATTAAAAATCCACATTTAATGACCTCTTTTACAAGTTCAAACATTGGTTGTTCATTACTATCTGCATCTAAGATCCTAAAAGTAATCTTCCATACTGCAAATAGAAAGAGAACTGCAAATGCCAATATAAAAAAAGCATTAAATATTTTAGTAAATGGTGAATTATCAACATTTTCTAATATTTTAATAAAGTTTAAACTATTGATTTTATGGGCAACATCATATAATACATCAATTGTATTAAATATAATATTTACAATACCCATCCCAATACCACGCAAGATATCTAAAACACCATATTTAATATCAGAAGCTATACTCGCTACTAACATGAGTTTCCACCTAACCTAAGGTATCGATTACAAAATTGATAATACTTGGTACTAATATAAGTAGTGCTACACCCATCAAAGTATAAAGAATTGTTTTTTTCTTTCTTTGTTTTGTTTCATCATCACCAATAATAAATTGAATTGTGAAAACTACTAAAGCAATAAAAGCAACCACAATACCAAAAACTTGAACTTTTGTTGCAAGATTTTTGATAATAGTTCCTAAACTTTCAATAGTTATATTTCCACCCTCAATTTTTTCAACCGCATAAACATTATTTACCATTCCAAACATTCCTGTTAGGAAAGTAAATATTGAAATAAAAATTAAATTTGTTTTATCACATAACTTATTTATTTTCTTTTTTAACATCTATCCCCCTTTTTTCACTTTTATAGAGTAACTGAACTCTTATTTTTCACCTCATCCACATAATTTAAAATTAACTTTAAATTTTCTTTTAATAATTCATTATCTTCTAATTCATACTTCTCTTTTAAATCTTCTATAAGACCATTGTTGTTCTTATCAAATGTATAAATGCCATCATATAAAGTACATGCAGTATTGTTATCTACAATGAGATAGCAAATACCATCTTTCACTTTTCCTTTATTTTTTCTATCTTCTTGATCTTGCTCTTTTGTTAGTCGATCAAGAGTATCTAAAGAATATCTTGTAGAAGGTATATTTACATCGCTAGTTCTTAATACGATAGCAACAATATCTAATTCCACTTCTTCGACCTCCCTATCAAATATAAACTTTAATTCACGAGCTTCTTCTTCATTCAATTTTAGGTATTCTTCTTTACTCATACCATCATTAAGAGATGAAAAAACGGACATTTTATCAACATCCGTTTTTACATAAACTTCCAATTTACCATTATCATTATTACCATAATATTTAAAATCTAAATTATACATATTATTGATAAGTTCATTTAAAGTATATATTTTATCTCTATCAATCATTATTTTGTCATCTCTTCTGCTTGTTCAACTTCATTGTCATTTGTTTTTACATTCTGTAAATGCTTATAAAAATTAACAATAGGTTGCATAACTGGAATTGAACCATCTTTTGTTTCAACATCTTTTGTAGTACAATAACCTTCTAATTGAATCAATGCTCCACTCCTAGATAACTTTACAAGTCTTTCAGCATCTTTATTCCATAAAGCATAATTAAGAAAATCAGTAATTTTATTTCCATCTTTATCTTTATAGTCTCTATCAATGGCAAGAGTAATATTAGCTACTTTATTACCATTTTCTAATTCCTTAATTTCAGGATCTTTTGTTAAACGTCCTAAAACACAAAATTTATTCATTTTTTCCTCCTATTCTTTCATTTTTAATCTATATTAAAACCCCTTTATTCTTTTATAAATTAATGTTTCTTTTTATTGTTTCTATTAGAAATTAGGATAAATCCTGCTCCCACAAGAATTACTAAACCACCAATTAAATTGATATAAGTATTAGATAAAGTGTTTGGTACTTCGATATTAACTAAAGTATCTTCGATAATTGCTCCATTTTCACTAACATCAAAGTAAATTTTTTCATCACTTATAACATATCCATCAATAGTTGAAATTTCTTGCCAATAGTATTTTCCATATTCCATTTCTAATTCGATATTTCCATCTTGATCAGTAGTACCTTCATAAATTAGATTTCCATCCAAATCATAAATTCCTATAATTACTCCTGCTAAAGCATTTCCATCTTGATCTACTTTATGAATAATAACTGTAGATTTAATTTTTTCATCTTCCATATTGGCTTTTACGATTTCTCCGTTATCTTTTATCTCAAACCACATAGGTTCATCATTTACAACATAAGACTCTGGAGCTTCCTTTTCTAAAATATAGAATTTTCCAACTGGAATATCTTTTAAGATAATTTTTCCTTCTTTATTTGTACGACCACTAAAAATTAGTTCATCATTTTCATTATAAATTTCTACTAAGGTTTCAGGTAATGGTTTTCCATCTGAAATACTTGTTTTTGTAAATTCTAAATTACTCTTAATTAAATAATTCTTTAAAGTAAAAGAAGTTTCTATGATTGGAGTTTTAGAATCAACATATTCAAGTTCAAAATCATACTCTTTTATATCAAGAACATACTTATCTTTAGTTTCAAGTTCTTTTACAAAGTATTTGCCAAGATAAAGTTTGTCAAAAATCAAGTTACCATTTTCATCTGTATAACCTTCAGCAACTAAATCACCAGCTTTAAATCTAATAATATTATTTAAAATAATATCTTCACGAGCATATAAGCCAAACTTAATTCCTTCTAAATTTTCATCGGTTTCATATACAAAACATTTTGAAGGATCTTCGCATAAATCTGAAATAGTATATTTTTCACCATCTTTATGAATTTTGATAGTTCCCTCTACTCTTTTATCTTTCATATTAGATTTAACAATTGTATCCGTTGCAGTTACTTCAAACCAAATCTTATCTTCATTAAGTAAGTAATTATTTGGTGCTTCTTTTTCTAAGACATAATAGCGTCCTATTGGTAGTTTATTTTTTAACTCATTTCCTTCTGAATCAATAATAGTAAAATTGATTTTACCTTCTTTATCAGTATATCCACTATAAATAAGTTCTCCACTTTCTGTATATAATTCAATTAAAGCACCTTCAATTGGTTTATCATCAATCATATCTGTTTTCATAAAATCATAATCAATAGTAATTAAGAAATTATCTATTTCTTTCATTGCTTTTACAACTGGTGTATATTGATCTTTATATTTTAGTTCAAAATCATATTCTTTTATATCTAATTTATAATTTGGTAAAGTTTTTAATTCCTTTGCAAAATATTTACCAAGATACATTTTTGAATATTTTGCATCTCCATTTGAATCAGTTTCGATGGTTGTTACTAAATCTCCTTTGTGATAAATTGTTTTGCCATTGTGAATGATATCTTCACGGGCATAGATTCCAAATACAATACCTTTTAAATCTGTCTTTACAAATGTCATTTTACCATTTGATACAATAACCTTTTCACCATTTTTATGAAGATTAAATTCACCTTCTACTCTTGTATTAGAAAATAAGGTTTCAAAAATAATTCCATATTCTGAATCAGTAATTACTTCCATATTTTCACCAATTTCAAAAGGATGAGAATTTGTATTCCATAAGTATCCATCAATTACTTGATCTACTTCTTCTAATCTATATCTTCCACTTGATAATTCATAAGGAGTGATAAATTCGCCATTTTTATCAGTTTCAAATACACAGATTTTTTGAGAAGTTGGATATGTTATATTTTGACATACATATTCATTTTTATCGATATTAAATATTTTGAATTTAATACCACTTCTTTTTATAACTTCATTTGTTTCAGAATCAATCTTAACAACTTTTAGTTTTGCAGTTATTTCTGAATTCGATATATTTTTATAAATAGTATCATCAATTTGTTCTTTGATTTCAAAATGATAATCCTCCACTTTATTAAAATTATTTGTACTAGTTAATTGTCGAAGTGTATATGTTCCATAAGGTAAAGTTGTTTTAAATTTACCATCAGAATCTGTAATAAACTCTGCAATCTTTTCATCTCTCGAATTATAGATTGCAAATGTAGCTCCAACTTCTGGTGTCATAAAACCAGTATCTGCTTTTGCATATAATTTAGTAAATTCATAAGTATTTGTTATAACTCTTTCTTTTGATTCTACTGGAATATAATTACAAGTATTATCTTCTTCTACAATAATTGTATAAACTGTAGGATCTAAATTATAACCTTGTGATGGTTTTACCTCTTTAACAGTATAAGTTCCTATATCTGGAAGATATCCACTTATAGCTCGTCCATTTTCATCTGTTGTCATAGAACCAACTCTATTACCATTTACATCGAATATATCGTACACGGCACCCTTTAAAGTTGCATCCCCCTGAGCTCTATTTCCTGTTTTTGAATCAGTTTTAACTAAAGAAATTTTTGCTTTTCTATTTTCTTTTACATCAATATGTATAGGAACATTTGCAGCAGTATTTTCTGCTGTTAATACTACTTCATATCTTGTAGAATCTAATAAATAATTGTTACTTGCTTTAATTTCTTGAACATAGAATTTTCCTAAACTTGGAAGATATCCTGATGTTGCTTCACCATTTGCATCAGTTGTAATTTCTGTTACTTTATTTCCATTAACATCGTATATTCCATAAATTGCCCCTTCTATTGAAGCATCATTTGGAACTGATCCGCATGAATCCTTTTTTGTAATAGAAATTCTACCACCTAATATATTAAGATTTAAATTAACATCTATAGGATCGTAACTACCAGCTTGTACAATATCTTGAGTACCTGGCTTAACATAAACAATTGTTGGATGAGAATATTTCACATCTCTTTTAGTTAAAGAAAGTGTAGTATTTCCAACTGCATTAGCAGTTATATATAAATCATTTCCACTTTTACTTGAACTAACATAAGAATTGTTTGATACTTCGTATTTTGATAAAACTCCACTTTTATCTGTTAATTTTAAGGTGTTACCAATAGCCATTTGATAACTTGAAGCACCAAAATCTGGTGTAGCATAATGTCTATTTAATAAATCTTCCATCTCTGCTATTTCATTCGTATATTTTGTAATTCTATTTCCATTTAAACTATCAGTAAAGTAAATATCATATCCATGTGGTACAGTTTTCCAAATCATGTATTGAGTAACACTATACCATTTTATATCATTATGATTTACTTCGCTATCACTATAACCATATCCATAATACGCGAGCAACTGAATTCTTCTCCATTGTGCTTGCGTCATATTTGCTACATAGGATTGATCGTAATCTTGTCCTACATAAGTTTCATTAGAATCTAATGGAGTTCCCGGTTCAATACAATAAACAAACTGATTATCGCTCTTTCTTGCAATAATGGAAAGTTGTTGATATTTTGTATTACTACCTTTAGTTTTGTTAATAAAGGTATTGGGAATCCATTGGTATTTGTCATTAAATTGTGCAGTATATGTTTGAGCTTTTACATTAAAAGTAGGACATACTGCTACTGCAATTAATAAAAATAATAAATATTTTAATTTTCCTCTCAATTTTCCCCCTTCTTTTAACCATTAAAAAAATACCTATTCGTTAGGTATCTCTGGCAATGGGATGTTGTGATAATCTAATTCTTCACTACTATTAGGTTTTGTTAAACTTAACATATAATATGTATCACCACAATCATCCTGATAATTATCGCAAAAATATCTGTATCCACCTTTTCTATACTTTTCTCCCATTTCTTGACATTGAGAAAATGATGAAAAATCAGCTCTTACAAAACTCATTGTAAACTTCTTTGGAGTACATGCTTTGGGTTGTTCTACTATTGGTAGAGTTGGATTCTCTTGTTTAGAAACAATTTCCTCTTTTTTAGAAGTATTATTTTGCGTATTATCTTTTTTACTTTCATTTGTTTTCGTTTGATTTTGATTGGTTACAGTTTCCTTTTCTGGAATAGAAATATTTTCTGTTTTTGATTCTTGTTCGTTGTCTTTCTTTTCTTCTATAACATTTGAATTTTTACTATCATCTACTTTGTTTATATTATCTTGTTCCTCATTATTAAATTCTGTTTTTTCAGTAGATAAATTTTTATCTACCTTTAAAAGTTCTTTATCTTTAGTTTCTCTTGTATAAAAGATAACTGATATACTAATAATGGCTACTAGTACTAAAAGGCTAATAATTACAAGAGGCTTTTTGCTTTTGTTTATCACAAAAATTCCTCCTTCTTAAATATACTTAGATTATATCGCATTATTAGTATTTTGTCAGCACCCTTTAAATAAGTTCTTCAATCTTTACGATAGGAACTTCTTGAACTGGCATACAATGAATATCAAGTGTCTTTTGATAATCGAGAATTTGATTATATAAAAGATTAACACAAATTGCCATTTCCTGATAGTTCTGTGTCGTAACATCTAAACTTGCTAAAGTTCTCAAATACTCTGGAGTTGTCATTCCTAACTTTTCAGCTCGATCACGAATTTGCTCCTTTAGAGTAATTGGTACTGTTACTTTTACAATATCGCTCATTTTTTCACCCCCTCACACAAAAAAAAGAAGACTATCTCTCTTCCTCATACAATGTTTCTAATGCTATCCAGCTCTTTACTAAGCAACTTTTCTTGATTGGCTGTATTGATCTAACACTTATTCCAATTTTTTCAGCAATACTTTCATGTGATTTACCTGCCATAAGGGCATGTGTTAAATATATTGCCTCATCCTTTGTAAGTCCTTTTGATAATGTGATAATAGAATCATAAAATTTAGACGCCCATATCATACTATCAATTTTCCTCGTTACAGCTTGTTCTTCTTTGCTTAGTGTACTTCTTTGACTATTTCCTTCTCTTATTTCATAAGAAGCAGTAATTTTAATAGATTCACTCAATGGAACATTAAAGTAAAATTTTAGTCCATTAAATCTTGAAAACATTTTAGATAACTTTGATTTAATATCATCGATATCATATTCATTACAGATACTTTCTGATATCATGCAAACGAAATCATCATCTTCACTATGATCTTCTGATATACTGATTACTTTTGTAGGTAATTCGTATATCATATTCAATGTTAAATTCAAATCCATCAAATCTACCTCCTCTCAAAGCAAAAAGAGACCTAAAGGCTGAATCCCAATAAGTCTCTTTTCTAATCTCCTAAGTTGTCTCTTTAATTTTGATTTTTTACTAGTTTCCAACCCACCTGAAATTGCTGTTTATTTTAATGGAATTTTTTGGAAATGTCAAGAGCTACTAATTAGAAACATTTAAAAATGAGTCTCTCCTTTGCAGAATTAACTCATTTTACTCCATTATACTCTCCTATACGGAAATGTCTAGGCAAAAAACTTGCAAATTTCATGCAAAAATGTTGCAAAAAACTTGCAAAAATGTTGCAACTCATTTTTATTTCCTTTTATTTCCTTGCTTTTCTACCATATTAAGAATCTTGTTAATGCTAAAATATTTTGCCAAAAATTTTAGATAATAAAATCTTAATAATGCCATTTTTTCACTTTTATATACCTTCTGAAGTAGTCCACCAGCTACATCTTTATCATCATCTATTGACATAAAAACAATATAAGTTCCATCTTCTAATACTTTTTCAGCACTAATATAAAATTGGTAATCTCCAATAAAATCATTATAAGCCTCTATATGAGTTCGTTCTTTATTTATATATCTTTTGTCTGAATATTGGCGATATTCCTTTAAATTAACTGGATAAGTGAATTGGTTTCTAACTTCAATATTAACTGGAACTCTTTTATTTTTATAATAATTGTGGATTCCCTTAGCACATCCTGTTAATATTTCAATTCCTAAGGCTTGATCCTTAATATCTCCCTTTTCACATTTTCCTTTTAAGAAATTAGTTATATATACTTCTCTTGAAAGCTCATTATACCCCAATATATCCTTTTTTTCTTTATCAGTATATAAATCCCCTAGTTTAATTATTTCATGTGGTTTTCCGCCAATCAAATCACAATTACGATAAATATGAATATCAAAATGTTCTAATCCACCTATTTGTTCCTCTAAAGAAATATCTTCTGTACGATCTTTTATTTCTTTTGATTGATAACTATGAACTTGGATATTCATAAGTGGGCCTACTTGTATGTTGATATACTCATGTCTAATTCTACCATTACTCTTATAGAAGTCTTTTGTTTCTATCCAACCTCTACGAGAAAAACCATAATGTAATAGATTAATATTACAATGAGTAATTAATTGATTATTTCTATTTCTAAAATTTATAGAACCATAAAAGTTCTTTTCACCAAATTTATCAAATTTAGGTAATTCTTCTTGATTATAATATTCAGGTATTTGTTGGTCTTTAAAAATTCTTTTAAAATCATCTTGGTTAAAAATACTTAATTCATCATTTGGTATTAAAGCACTACTATAAACTTCTGCTTTAGTTATTTTCTTATTCCCTTTTAATTGATTGTTAATCTTAATAAAATCGCTTAAATTATCAATAAAATGATATCCAGAGTGAAATAGTTTACCATAACCATATTTGTATGGGTGATTTTCCTTTAACATATCATGAGGCATCTCCCAATTTCCATCTGAATGATAAATGTCGATATAAGTAATAGGAATCTGATATTTCTTTACTGTTTCATTAAGTAATTTTTTTATATATTCGTACCCTCTGTGATATTGTCTTTGACACATAACCTTACACATAACATCTGATTTATTAGCTAAATCTAAAATATCATAATATTGCTTTCTTACTTTCTCTATACTTCTTAAACTAGTCATATTCTTAGTAACTGTGATTGGTTTATCTGTTAAAACATCAAAATTATTTTCAAGTGCGAAATGAATATACATATTATGAGCTTTTGGTTCTGTAGCAATTATAATATGAGTTATTTCTAATGTTTTACATACTGATAATAAATTGCTTTCAATTTCTTTTGGTAATAAATCATTATCTTTTAAAGAATCATCAATTGTAAATATATGAGTATCTTTAAATCCATTTTCATTTAAGTATTCTCTAGCATAATCTCTCTTTGATTCTAAATCTACTAATAAAGTAAAGTTTGTTTTATGTTTTTTAAAATAATTTAAATAAATTCTTTTTGCATGAGGACCTAATCCTATTAATGCAATATTTTGTTTTTTTGCTTTGTATTGTCTTTTTTTAAATTCTTTTTCAAAACTTCGATTCATAGCTTTTTGAATATATCCAATATTTTCTTTTTGCTGTTTTGTCAATTTCTTTTCAAATGGATCAATTTCAATATTTTGCATATTCATAGAAAAAAGCCCCCTTTCAATAAATATTGTTTTATATTATAGAGAACTTTTTTTAATAAGTAAAATACCAATTTTTTATAGTATTATTCATTTTTAAATAATAGAAGTTTGAATTATAAATGATTTTTATAATACTTTAAAATTTCATAATCTCTTCTAACAATAAATTTTGTATGATATACACTTTTTTCACTGTCATATTTTGAAGCAACTACTTTACCTTCTGAATCTTTAATTAGTTTCATAGCTGTATCTATATCTAACCATAACAGTTCTGATCCTTCACCTTTTTCTTGTTCAGTAAAAGCTGTATGACCTACATCTTCTACTACATGAGCTACAAAAATATAAGAAGTTTGTTTAAAGTCATCTAATGTTTTTAATTCTTCAACTGTTCCTAAGCAATCGTCGATTTCTACCTTACATCCTGCCTCTTCTAAACATTCTCTTTTAAATGCTTTTGTACGATCTTCATCTTCATCAATTCCACCACCAATGAGCTTATATTCGTTTTTAATACTTTTATATAGAACTGCAATCTTATTTTCACTATTAAATACTATTCCTCTTGCGCCCCATCTTTGTCTAGGATTTACAAAAGCAATACTATCTAATCCAAAATCTTCATCAGTTATTCTTCTTATACAAATCATAAAAACATCACCTACAACAAGTATTATACCTTTTTTTAGCGAAAAAAAAAATCAGTTTTATTTATTTTCTAAAACTAATTCAATAAATTTTTTGGTAATAAGATTAGTTGTATTTTTACTATAAATTATTCCAATATAGTTTTTAGGCATCTCAAAATCTAGTTTTAAAGCCACTAAATCAAATGTTTCCACTTCTTCTTTTACAAAATATCCTATATATTCATTTTCTTTAACAAAATCTGCCATTAACTTGCTATCTGGCATTTCAATTTTAGGATCTAAATTAATATTTATAGAAGTTAATACTTCATCTAGCATTTGTCTTCTTCTGGAAGCTCCTGATATGACTAATTTGTATTTAGTTAGATCATTGAATGTTTTAATTTTATCTCCGTATTTACTATAAAAACCTTTAGAACAAGCAAAACAAGTATCAAAATTACCTATTTGTTTAATTTCCATATTATCTTTTTCAGTAAAGTTTAAATTAGGAACATAATCGATTAAAACATCTATTTTATGATTTAATAGATAATTATTTAAATTGCTAGCACTATCCGTTATAATCTTTATTTTTACATTAGGATATAAACTATTAAAAATTGATAAATAATGAGATAATCTATTATCTGCAATATTTCTTGTAGTTCCAATTGTTATTTTTCCAATTAGATCTGTAGAATCATTTAAATTATTTTTATTATAATCATTGAAAGTATTAAACATAGTATCTAAATGCTTAAATAATTCTTCTCCATCATTTGTTAGTTCTACACCTTTATTATTCCTATTAACTAACTTCATTTTCAAATTTTCTTCTAAAAGTTTTATACTTCTACTTAATGATGGTTGTGATACATTATTGATTCCAGCAGCTTTCGTATAACTCTTGCTTTTAGCCACAAGATAAAAATCATATAAAAATGGTAAATTATTTCTTAAATCGTACATAATAACACCCCTTAAAATTGATGTTATATTATCACAAAAATAAATAATTGTCAATAATACTATTTATTTTTAAATAGTTAAAAAGATAAACCAAAATTGATTGATCTATCTTGTAAATTGTAATTTGTTATTTACTACATTGGTTTAAGATTTTTATTAAGTCTATCTACCATCCAAGCAATTCTTTTTTTTCTTCCATCATCAGTCTTGGCATCAAAATAGGCTTTAGCATAGGTTTTCTTTACTGATGGAGACATTGACTGAAAATTCGTATAAGCAAGTTCATATTCTTTTAATATAGTAGATACCTCTGAAATATGTTTCTCTGTTATTTCCATAGATTTTGGAGCATCCCATTGCCCATTATTTTTGGCATCTTCTATCTTCTTTCTACCATATTCAGTCATAAGTCCTCGTTCTTCAAGACTCTTTGTTAATGCTTTATTTTTTTCAGACCATTTGCTTTTTTCTCTACGCATAGAAAAATACTTTTTATAGGTTTTATCATCAATACTTTGCATTTGTCCATCAATCCATCCAAAGCATAGTGCTTCTTCAAGTGCTTCATTTGCTTTTATTGTTTTTGGCTCTCCATATTTTCTAAATAAAAGCCAAACACCATCTTTTGATAAACAATTTTCAGATAACCAATTTCTAAATTCTTCTCTATTAGCAAATTCGATTATATCTTTCATTGCATATCCTCCTTACAAATTACTATTTTTCTTTCTCTTTAATTATATCAAAAAAAGAGTAAATCTTAAATAAGATCTACTCGATAAATTGTAATTTATAATTTGCTTATTACTTTTTTCTGTCAACTTCTTTGTTTAC
>CAJTKB010000022.1 GCA_910576925.1 uncultured Bacilli bacterium
CAAATGGTACTACAACAAAAACAGGAAAGTTATCAGATGGAGTAATAGAAGAAGAAAACTTGGGAGTAGGAGAGAAAGTAACAATTTCAATAACTCTTACATCAAGTCTTTCAGGAGATTACAAAGGAAAGATAAAAGTAACAACAGGAGATCCTGTGAAAAAAAATTGCATAGCAGATTTAGATGTAGGAGGAGAAGACGAAAGTGGAGCAAATCCACCAGAGTTAAGAGGAGATATGATACCAGTAGTATATAATGAGTGTACAAAGTCTTGGGTAAAAGCTGATACAACTAAAAACTGGTATAACTATGATGCCCAAGTATGGGCTAATGTTGTTACAATAAGAGACCAGACTAAGAGAAGAGAGTATGTATCTGCTAGTGCTGGTACAGAAATACCAATAGAAGATATGAATACAATGATGGTATGGATACCAAGATATTCATATACGTTAGGAAACGAGTATGGTTATAAAATAGAAGGAGCAAGTGAACCTAGTATAGAGACACCAGGAGCTTTTGATATAAAATTTGTAGGTAAAACAACAACAGATATGGGAACTGGTAAGTACACAGGTGATAGTCCTAGTGGATATTTTACACCAGCATCATTTTGTTGGGGAGATACGTGTGATGATGAAACAACAAGAAATGATCCGGCAAATACAGAATTATCTGGAATATGGATAGCAAAATTTGAAATAGCTGGCAATATTACAGATGAAGTTCAGGTTGTCCCATCTTTAATTAGAAATACATATAACAACTCTTTCAATGTTTCGACTTTATTTATGAGTATTAAGAACCAATTAAATGGAGATATGGGTAAAACAAATTATGGACTATCTGGAAATTATGATACACATATGATAAAAAATACAGAATGGGGAGCTTTTGTATATTTAAGTCAAAGTAAATATGGAAAATATGGCAATAGCAATTATACAGAAGTAAATAAAGAAGTATATAAAAATAATTATGCACCTAACAATAATGGTTACCCAACACAAAATGGTTGTAGTGAAGGAACTATATCATTTTCAGTGAATGCTGACTCTGATGTTTGTATATCTTATTATTCAGGTTTAGAAGGTACTGGAGCCAGTACTACTGGAACTATATATGGTATTTATGATACTTCAGGAGGATCAATAGAATATGTAATGGGAAATTTAGGTAATAGTATTGCTAGTTCAGGTTTTTCTAGTATGCCAGCAAAAAGATATTACAATTTATATACAAAGCTAAATAAAACCTCAGGGGGAATAAAAGGTGATGCTATAAACGATTATTCAACAGAACCTTTTTATAAAAGTAGATGGAACAGTTTTTCTCCAAGTTCTAGTTTTTCTTGGCTACTAAGAGGAGGAATTAAAGGTAACAAGCATAGAGGAATGTATGACGTAAGTTCTTTAGGTGGCTATACTTATAATAATGCCTCTACAAGATTTTCAGTAACTGTTTGGTAGAACTTAATTATTATTAGTATGATTACACGAATAAATATTATATGTAAATATAAGTCAAATGATAATGACTTATATTTTTTATTGTGCTAATATAAATATATAAATAATAGAAAAGAGGATAGATATGGAGATAAAAAAAGACATATGTAAAAACATTTTTAGAGGTTATGATATTAGAGGAATTTATGATAGTGAAATAGATGAAGATACGGCCTATACCATAGGATTAGGTTTTGGTAGTCATGTAAAAAACTTAGGAAAAACTATTTGTGTTGTAGGCCATGATAATAGACTATCTTCTCCTACTTTGTATAAAGCTTTAACTAAAGGAATTTTAGAAACAGGTATAGATATAATATCTTTAGGTCTTTGTACTACACCAATGTATTATTATGCTTGTATTAAATTAGAAGTTTATAGCGGAGTAATGGTTACAGCAAGTCATAATCCAAAAGATGATAATGGTTTCAAATTTGCCTTTGATGAAAGTGGTAATTGTAAAGGAAAGGAAATACAAGACTTTTTAGAATTTATATTAAAAGGTGAATTTGAAAGCGGAACAGGAAGTATTAGAGAATATAATATTGAAGATGATTATATTAATCTATTTAGAGATAATTTTAACTTTGGAAGAAAATTAAAAGTAGTAGTAGATCCTGGTAATGGTACTACTAGTGTCATCGTAAAAAAACTTTATAATATATTTCCTCATGAATTTATTTACATAAATAGTGAAAGTGATGGAACGTTTCCAGCTCATCATCCAGATCCTTGTGTTGAAGAAAACTTAGAACAACTAAAGAAAAAAGTGATAGAAGTAGGAGCAGATATAGGAGTTTCATTCGATGGTGATGGTGATAGAATGGGGTTTGTCACAGGAAAAGGCATATTTGTACCAACCGATAAATTTATGATTATTGTAATAAGAGATATTATAAATAAGGTTTCCAAAAAAGAATTTTTATATGATGTAAAATGTTCAAAAGCAGTAGAAGATGAAATATTAAAGCTTGGAGGAAAGGGAATTTGTTACAGAACAGGAAACTCTTATACAAAAGCTAAGGTGAGAGATGATGATTTACCATTTGGAGGAGAGCTATCTGGACACGTATATTTTAGAGATAGATGGCCTGGATTTGATAGTGGACTTTATGCAGGACTTAGACTATTAGAAATACTTTCAAATACTGATAAAACTGCTGATGAATTATTAGAAGGAATAGAAAGATACTATTCAACAGAAGAAATAAAATTTAAGAGTAGTGATGATAAAAAGTTTGTTATAGTAGATAAGATCAGAGAATACGCTGAAAGTAAAAACTATAAATATATTGACATAGATGGAATAAAAGTATTATTTGATGACTCTTGGGCTTTAGTAAGAGCTAGTAATACAGGACCTAATTTAACAGCAAGATTTGAAGCAAAAAGTGAAGAAAGACTTAATGAGTTACAAGAAGAATTTACTAATCTTATAAATAGTTTAAATAAATAATATCAAATAATTAATAAAAGAAGGGGAGGTGTAAATCGAGTTTATTTGCTCGGTAATATTATGGCAGTTAGTAGCGAGGAATACTTAAAAGAGAAGAAGATACTTAAACTTACAACTAAACTATTGAATGATACATTAAATGATCTAAAAAAAGAAGTAAAAGATGATTTTGAAAATCTAAAGGAATTTAAAAAATTAATGTGGGATGGCTCAAACTCCTTTGATGATGCTGAAATTGCTCAAACTAGACTTGCAACTAGTTCAGAAGAGGAAAAGAATAATCAAAAGGAAAGATACTATAAAAAGCTTAAACAAATTGAAAAGAAACCATATTTTGCTTCTCTTGTTTTTGAAGATGAAGAAGATAACGAAATATTAAACATTTATATTTCGCTTACCTATTTAAAAGATAAACATTTAAATAATATCTTATATGACTGGAGAAGTCCTATTTGTAGTCTTTTCTATGACTATGAAACAGGACCTTGTGAATATAGAACACCAGGTGGAAAAGTAATTGGAACACTCAAAAGAAAAAGACAATATAAGATAGAAGAAAATATGCTTCAAGGTGTATTCGATAATTCATTAAATATAGACGATGAAGTACTTCAAGATATTTTATCTACTGAGTCTAGCGAAAAGATGAAAAATGTTGTAAATACTATTCAACAAGAACAAAATAAAGTAATCAGAAATGTCCTTGACCACAATCTAATCGTTCAAGGAATAGCCGGAAGTGGGAAAACTACAGTCGCCCTTCACAGAATAGCTTTTCTTCTTTACAGGCTAGAATACTTAAGTAGTAATAATATACTAATATTTTCCCCTAATGACATCTTTACAGAATATATATCAGAAGTATTGCCATCTCTTGGAGAAAGTAATACCTTACAAACTACCTTTAATGACTACTTAGCAAACTTTATTACAGAATATAAAGGAGTTGAAAGTTTCTCTGACTTCATAGCAAGATATTATTCTTATAGCGAGTTTAATCCAGATCTAATTAAATATAAACAAAGTGACGAAATTATAAACGATCTAGATATGTTTTTAGCTGAATATATAAAAAATGCTAAATGTATAAATGATTTTGTAGAAGGCGATATCAATAAAATTACCAAAGAAGAAATAAATGAAATGATTCATTATAAATATAATGTTATGCCTCTATTTGAAAGACTTGATGAGATCTCTAATAGATTATCTTCTAACTTTTATGATGGCAAATTGAAAAAGTCTTCTACTTTTAAAAAACTAATTAGTAAAAATATTAATTTCAAAGAAGATTATAAAGAAATATATGCGAGCTTTCTAAAGTCTAATTATTGCAAAATGAAACAGAGTGATGAAAGCATAAAAATACTCCTAAAACAAGAAGTTATTAACTATGAGGATGCCCTTATTCTTGCTTATATAAAAGGAACTCTTAAAGGCTTTCCTTATGAAAATGCAATTAAGCAAGTAGTCATTGATGAAGCGCAAGATTATAATAGACTTCAATATATAATTATTAGTAAAATATTTAGAAAAGCTGACTTTACAATATTAGGTGATATAAATCAAAATATAAATCCCTATTATAAATATAATTCATTAAAAGATCTATCAAATGTATTTACAGAAGATAGTAAGTACTTAGAGCTTTTAAAAACTTATCGTTCTTCTCCAGAGATAATAGACTATACCAATAAAATACTAAATTTGAAACACGTTAATGCTATAAGACGAGCTACTAATAAAAAAGTTATAATAAGAAAAAACATAGAAGACTTAAAAGAAGCCCTACTAACAGATATGAACTATTTTACAAATGAATATCAAAGCTGTGCTATAATAACAAAAGATATGAAAGAAGCAGAAAAGTTATTTAGACTTGTAAAAGATGATTACGAAATATCCATAATAGATGAAACAACTAAAAACTTTCATAAAGATTTAGTAATAATTCCGGCATATATTGCTAAAGGTTTAGAATTTGATAGTGTTTTAGTATACAATAATAGAGAAAATTCTTATAGAAAAAATGAGAGAAACTTATTATATGTTGCTTGTACTAGAGCTCAGCACGAATTATGTATTTATAATTAAAAAAAATTAAAATAAAAGCACTACCTAAAGTGCTTTTTTACTTAAAGTAAATTTCTACATAGTGTTTTCTATAATCGTTTTTTAATGGTATATAACTAGTTTCCTCAGAATCAACTATTATAGCATTTTTAGAATTACTTTTTTCTATTTTTATATAATAAATTGTATTTAAATAATTATATGTTATTTCATAATTTGAAAAATAATTAGGAAGATTCGGCTTAATAAATATTTTTTTACCTTGTTTTCTAAAACCTAAAAATAGTTCTAATCCTACCATAAAATAAATACCATCAGCACTTAATCTAGAATTAGAATGCTTATTATTAAGTGGGTTTAATCTTTTATAATAAGTATAAGCTTCATTTATATTTTTTGTTTTTATAAGTGCAATTACCTTTAGTAAAATATCATCTTTAAGAACTGTAATATCAGAATCTTTATAGTCTAAATTCATATCAAATAATATTTTATATAAGACATTTTCATCATTTTTAATAGATGATATATCACTATTAAGATTATTTAATAATTCTCTGTACTTTTTAGTATCAGTATTTTTATTATAGTATTTAGTAATATCTATAAAAATAGAAATAGTAGAGTGTAGTAATATGATATTAAAATTACTTCTATTCTCAATTATATTATTAATAACTTTTTCTAAATGAGAATAAATAGAATCTGTATATTTAGAATATTTATAATAAATATCCTCACTATTAATCTTTTTTGCTATTAGATAACTAGTTTGTTCAAATAATATATCTGTATCTTCTGTTACTTCAATATACTTTTTTATAGAATATAACAAATATAATACTTCATCTATATTATTAGTTATTTTACCTATATTTTGAAATCTATTCCAAGAATATAAAATATTACCATTTAATAAAGTATGTTTAATACAAACTAATAGTTTCTCCTTTGAAATATTAGGAAAGATAAGTACCAAATTAAGAACTTCATCTAATAAGTTTTTATAATATATTACATCTGTAGTATTATTTACTAAAATGTTATAAATACTCCATTTCATAATATGATTAAAATTCTCATCTTTTGTTTTTATATCTATTGTATTTAACATTGATTTCCAATCATATTTAATTATTGATAAATTATTATCTATTACTGATATACTAGAGTATCTTTCTTTCAAAAGATAGAGACTATCAGTTGTCAAATTATTATCTATTGTTCCAATCATAAAGGAAAGAGATTTTTCTTTATCTTTTTCTAAAAAAAATTCAACTTCCATAACTTTTTGAAAATACTCTTCTAAATAAACATTTTTAAAATTAACAGTTGAAGTAATAAACATTCCTAAATTATTAATTTTATTTTTAATAGTAACTATGTTATGCATATAATCATACTCTGATATAAAATAGTTATTATCATTTTCATATAAATCAAGTAGGGGAGTTAATAAATATTTTATATTTACCTCTTTAAAATGATTAGAATTATTTTTTATATCAATTTTAAAAAAATGGATATTATCAGTATTTGCTATTGTCTTTGTTAGACTTACGTCCAAATCATTAATAACTCCTGTAAAAATAGAATATCCAAAACCAGCTGTTGAAGTATAAAAACTAACTTTTTGATTATTTATAAGCAATTCATTATTTTTACTACTAGTAACAATATAATTCTTTGTATATATTAACGTATAATTTTTATAAACTAAACTTGATAAATAATTATTAGTTAAAATATTACTAAATTTATCATCTTTACTTTTAACTATATAATTATAATCATCAAATATATATGTACTATTTTCTTTTTTAATAACATTCATATTATCATTAAAAGTATTATCTATTTCATCACTACTAAAAACATCAAATACTGTATTATTTTCTTTTATTATTTCCATATCCTTTTTTAAAGAATTCTCATAATCCGTTATTACTAACTTATTTTTATTTTCCTTTAAAACTTTTGAAATTATATCCCCTAGACTAGAATTACTATTTATATCAAGTGCTATCTCTGATATAAGTATAAATAAACTTTCTTCTTCCTTATTTAAAACATTACTATTAATTGTAAATATATTATTAGAATTACTTTTAAATTTTGTTAAATAATTATAATACTTTTCTATTTTATTTACATCTTTTTCAAAACTTTTCAAATATTTACTATCACCATCATATAAAAAAACTAAATCTATATATATGTTATTATTTAATAAATAAATATAAAATCTTATTATTTCATCTATACATCGTATATTATAATCATTATTAATTCTTCCAAGGATAATTCTTCTATTAAAAGAAATATTATATTTCCATAAATTCCTTATATTTAAATTATTATTAATTAGTAATTTTCTTCTTTTATTATCTAGATAGTATCTATTATTACATATTAAATTTAATAAATCATTATATTCTGAAAAAATTCTATAATCTATATTATTTTTAATAACATTACTTACAAAGAAAATATTATTTATAGAATATATGCTATTATACTTTTTATGCATTATAAATACTTCATCTTTGTTTTTTAATATTTCAGTTAATATATAAAACTCTTTTTTAATACCCTTATTAAGATTTATTTTTGAAGATATTTCTATATAATTATTATTTATTTTAAAAGAATAGTTATTAATATTTATAAATCTATAAACTATGAAGGATTTTAAATTTTCATTATATGTCATAATACTTTTAATTTTTCTTAAATGCTTTATTCCACTTTTATTAATAGGAATTTTGATAATTAAATAAAAGTTCTTTTTATTATCATTATTTTTAAAAGATAATTTTTGACAACTCAAATCATCTACTTGTGATACTGTAAATTCAGATGATATTGTAAAATCATTATATGACCTAGTATATTTAGAAATAGCATTATTAAAGATATATTTATATTTTGAATTACTATCAAAATCTCTTATAGACATTATCCTATTAGAATCTATATCTTTAATAAATACTTCATCATAAAAATTTAGATTAATATTATTATATTTGCTAGTTACTTTACCATTATTTTCAAAAATCATAGTATAACGCTTGTTAGATAAAAGATTTATATTAGAAGGACTAGAATAAGTAATATATTCCCTTTTATAAGTTGTAATTCTTTTTAATGAAGTAGGGGATAATTCATTTATTGATATAATACTATTTAAAATATTATTTATAATTTCTATATTTTTTATCATAAGTAAATAATTTTCTTTAAATATATCTTCTATATCTTTTTTTAAATAGTTTAGGGTAAGCTCTAAAACTCTTAATAACCTATATTTATTTTTAGAACTATCTATTATTTTAAATAGAAAAACTATTATATAACACTCTGTATACTCATTAATTTGATAATATTTATTAATAGAAAAATCTCTATTACTATCAATATCCTTTATAATACTTTTAATATTTGTTAATTCGTTTATTTTATTATTTTCATAATTTATAATTTTAGCTAATTTTTTTATAAAAACAAGATTTGCATCTTTAAGAATACTTTTATAACTTTTATTTTTATTTTTACCAAAATATATAAGAGAAGTTTTATTTATTTTATAATTATTACTATCTATTAGAGAAGAAAGAACTTTATTGTTTAGACGAGAAGTTTTTATTTTTGTAATTATATTTAATAGTTCAGAATTATTTTCTAAAAGTTCGATTTCTTTATCAAAATCCTTAAAACTATTTTTCTTCTTATAATAATTTTTAATAATTTTCTTAAAATTTTTCATATCTTAACTTCCTTCTCTTAATATATTTATTATACCGTAAAATTTATATTAATTGTAGGCCTTAAAATAAAAAATGCTTCTTTCAGTGAAGCATCTTTATTAATTTATATTTATATATTTTTTGTTTTTTTCTTCGTCTATTTTTGGAACCGTAATTGTTAATGTACCATTAATAAAACTGGCATCGATTGCATCTTGATCGATATCTCCTAAATAAAAGCTTCTAGAACACTTTCCATAGCTTCTTTCACGACGAATATATTTTTTAGTTTCATCTTTTTCTTCTTTTTTCTTTTCACAACTTATAATAAGATTACCTTTATTACATTCTATTTTAATATCTTCCTTACTATAACCTGGTAAATCCATTTCAACTACATAACTACTTTCGTTTTCTGAAATATCACATTTCATTACGGACTTTTCACTTTCTAATAAACTATCAAAAACATCATCAATATAAAATTTTCTTGGTAACATATATTGCACCTTCCTTTCACAATTTTGTTATACCACTATTTTTAGCACTTGTCAATAACGAGTGCTAAAAAATATAATAACTACATTTTTATTGTGCCATAAATATTTTGAATTATTCATCTTCCAAATCTATTGCTTGTAATGCTGTAATAGCAATTACACCAACAATATCAAGAGCACTACAACCTCTAGATAAATCATTTATTGGCTTATTTAAACCTTGAGTTAGAGGACCATATGCTTTAGCTTTAGCTAAACGTTCAGTTATTTTATAAGCTATATTACCAGAGTCTAGATTAGGAAAAACAAGGACATTAGCTTTTCCAGCGACTTTACTACCAGGAGCCTTTCTAGAACCGATCTCTTCAATTATAGCAGCATCAAATTGCATTTCACCATCTATATTTAAATTAGGATATTCACTCTTTGCCATTAAAACAGCTTTTTTAACCTTTTCTTGATCTGGGCATATAGAAGAGCCATAGGTTGAATGTGATAAAAAAGCAATATTAGGTTCTCCCTCCAAAAATAATTTAAAGGTATTATAAGCACTAGCAGCAATTTTAACGAGCTCTTCACTAGTAGGATTTTGAATCATACCACAATCTGTATAAATAAAGCATCCATTACTTCCTAAACTTTTATCATCAAGTTCCATCAAAAAGAAAGATGAAGCAATAGAACTTTTTTTATTAGCTTTTATAATTTGAAGAGCAGGACGTAGTGTATCGCTTGATGTAGAAATTGAACCACTAACAAGTCCATCAGCATATCCAAGTTTTACTAGCATATTTCCAAAATAAATATTATTGATAGAAATAATTCTAGTTGCTTCTTCAATACTAAGCCCCTTATGTTTTCTCATCTCATAGAAACTGTTTATTAATTTATCTGTATCACTAAAATTTTTTGGATTAATAATTTCAACATTTGAAATATCAATATCATTAACTTCTGCAATGTGATATATTTCTTTTTCATCACCTATTAAAATAGGGTGGGCAAAGCCCTCCTTTTCTGCTATACTAGCAGCTTCGATAACTCTTTTATCACTAGCCTCTGGTAGTACTATTTTTTTTATATCTTTTTTTGCCTTTTCCTTTATTATATCTATAATATTACTCATAAACTTATTCTCCTTCTAAGTAATATTATCAATATTTTAAAAAAAAGTTAAGATATTTATAAAAAAAAGTTACCTTCTTAATTTGTATTAGTAACTTTACATATATAATAAAACTATTATTTTTTAACTTTTACTTTACTACTTTTTCTTAAAAGAATTGGAGTATCAATACCAGTTGAAGAAGGCCACTTAATAATTTCAGCTTCATCTCCATATTTATCACTAAATTCCATACAAAAAGAATCAGCCCAATATTTTCCAATATCCCATTTAGGATATTTTTTTGTTGAGTTATTACAATCACAGAAAGCAAGCATTAAATTTTTATCTTCTTCAAAGGCTTTTTCTGCTATACTAATAGTAGCTTCACAAGGGTATAAAGCATATAAAGTATCAAATTTATCAATATTTGAATTTTTTGTGAATTTATCTTTTATAATAGTCATATTATCTAACTTAGAAAAAATAATATTAGGCTCATAAAGAGTTAAATTGCCTCCATTTTTATTAATCTTAGGCGCTGTTAATTCTGCTAATCTAGGATATCTTCCAGCAGCAACTTCACAAACATTTCCTTCTAAAAATGAATACTCTTCTAGTAATTTAACTAGTTCCAAATATTTATCTTTTCCATCTTTATAAATATTAAATTTTGAAAATATTTGATCTAAAGTAGCTGGAAGCGTTAATTTTAAGCCTAAGTCCAATTCTATAATTGCTTCAAGTTCCATAGCATAGTCACCGTATATATCCTTATTTTCTATTATAAAATCTAACATTTTCCTTTTATTTTGAAAATATTTCTTTTCATCTATTTTAATCATTTTTTCTTTTTCCTCCTCCAAAATATAAACTCCAGATATTATAACATAAGTTAACAGAAATTGTAAATAATTACTATTGAATACTTAAATTGGTTCTTCCCATATTTTAAATAATGATATATAATTAATAATATATAATAAAGGAGAATAAGGATGAGGAAAGTTTTAAATAAGAAAGAATTATATAATATAGATGCTTATTTTAGAGCTGCTAATTATTTATCAGTAGGACAATTGTATTTAATGGACAATCCACTTTTAAAAAGACCACTTACTAAAGAGGACATTAAACCTCGTATTGTAGGACATTGGGGAACAGCCCCAGGACAAAACTTTATTTATACTCATTTAAATAGAGCAATAAAAAAGTATAATTTGAATATGATATATATATCTGGTCCAGGACATGGTGGACAAGCTATGATTGCTAATAATTATTTAGATGGAACATACAGTAAATACTACAAAGAAATAACAGAAGATGAAGAGGGAATGAAAAAATTATTTAAACAATTTAGTTTTCCAGGAGGAACTTCAAGTCATGTTGCTCCAGAAGTTCCTGGTTCTATAAATGAAGGAGGAGAATTAGGTTATAGCTTATCTCATGCTGCTGGGGCAGTTTTAGATAATCCAAATTTAATTGCAGCCTGTGTTGTAGGAGATGGAGAAGCAGAAACTGGTCCACTTGCAACTAGTTGGAATATAAATAAGTTTTTAAATCCAATAAAAGATGGAATAGTTTTACCTATACTTCATAGAAATGGTTATAAAATAGCTAATCCGACAGTTTTTGGGCGTATGAGTGAAGATGAAATAGGATACTTCTTTGAAGGACTTGGTTGGCAAGTATACTTTGTAACAGGAAATGAGCCATTAAAAATGCATCAAGAAATGGCTTGGGCAATTGATAGATGCGTTAAAGATATTGAACAAATAAAAGCTGGTAAAAAGAAAAAACCGCCATTAATTGTTCTTACAACCCCAAAAGGTTGGACTGGTCCTAAAAAAGTAAGTGGAAATGTAGTAGAAGGAACCTTTAGAGCACATCAAGTACCAGTTGCAATAACACGAGAAAATATAGTAGATTTACCATTACTCGAAGAATGGCTTAAAAGCTATCATCCTGAAGAGTTATTTACTCAAAATGGAAAATTGAAACCAGAAATAAAAGAGAATATTCCATCCACTACTAAATGTATGGGAGCAAGCCCCTATGCTAATGGTGGTATGCTTCTTAAAGAAATTATCACTCCAAATTGGCAAGATTATGCAATAGATATAAAAAAACACGGTTCTACAGATAATCAAGATACTATGACACTAGGCTTATATATTAGAGACTTGTTTGTTCTAAATAAACAAAACAAAAACTTTCGCTTCTTTGGTCCAGATGAAGCACTATCAAATAGATTTAATCACGTTTTTGAAGTTACAAGTAGAATGTGGAACTCAAAAAGTTATAAAAGTGATGAATTTCTATCAATAGAAGGAAGAGTTATGGACTCCTATTTATCAGAACATTTATGCGAAGGAATGCTAGAAGGATACTTGCTAACTGGAAGATATGGTTTCTTACACAGTTACGAATCATTTATTAGAGTAATTGATTCTATGGTTAGTCAACATGCTAAATGGTTAAAAATGTCAAATGAAATTTCTTGGAGAAAAGATATTGCCTCACTTAATTTATTATTAGTATCTCACGTTTTTCAACAAGACCATAATGGCTATACTCATCAAGATCCAGGTTTTATGAACCATTTAGTTACTAAAAAAGCTGATACTGTAAGGATATACTTACCACCAGATACAAATTGTTTACTTTCATGTTTTGATCATTGCATAAAAACTAAAAATAAGATTAATGTTATAGTAGCTAGTAAACATGAAAGACCTCAATGGCTAAGTAAAGAAGAAGCAAAAATTCATTGCGAAAAAGGAATAGGCACTTGGGACTTTGTAAGTAATGATAACAATCCAGACATTATCATAGCATCATGTGGAGAAACTCCAACAATGGAAGCTATTGCAGCGATAGAAATTTTAAAGTCTTCTATAAAAGACATTAAAATAAGATACATTAATGTAGTAGACCTTATGAAACTACAATCAGATGATCTACACCCTCATGGTTTAACCGATATTGAATATGATAAATTATTTACAAAAGACAAACCAATAATATTTAACTTTCACGGTTATCCATCATTAATTTATGAATTAACATATAAAAGGCAAAATAGAAACTTACATGTTCATGGTTACAAAGAAGAAGGAACTATTACAACGCCTTTTGATATAAGAGTTCAAAATGAAATTGACAGATTTAATATAGTAATCAGTGCTTTAGAACAAATAGAAAAATACAAAGATTTTTCTAAACCTTTAATTGATTGGTGTAATCAAATGCTTGGAATGAGCAAAAGATATATCAGTGAAAATGGTATAGATATGCCATATATTAAAAATTGGAAATTTCAAAATAAAGATGAATAGTAATCATAAAAGTAGATTATATATCATTTAATTAATAAAAAGAGTTATTTGTAATTATCAGATAATTCTTTTTCATTTAGATAAGGAATGATTATATGATTTATTTAATTTTAGTAATATTAGGTTTCTTTCTATTAGTAAAAGGTTCAGACTATTTAGTAGATGGTGCTAGTAGTATTGCAAAACGTCTTCATATCCCAGAAATTGTAATAGGAATGACCATAGTTGCCATTGGAACAAGCTTACCAGAACTTGTAGTATCAACAACAGCAGCTCTTGCAGCTCATTCAGATATTGCAATAGGAAATATAATAGGTAGTAATATTACTAATTTATTATTTATACTTGGTTCTTGTTCATTACTAAAAACCTTAAAATTTCATAAAGAAACAGTTTACTATGAAAACCTTTTTATGCTTATTTCAGGAATATTATTATTTATACTAGGAATAAGTTCAAAAATAGAAAATATGAATTTTATTGGTAGAGGAGAGGGATTATTTTTACTTGGTTTATGCTTTTTATTTTTATTATATAATCTCTGTATTTCTCTAAAAAACAACTCAAATAATGATGAAGAGAGTGTAAAGAAAAATATAATATTTTCTATATTTAAAATAATAATTGGTATTATAGCATTAAAAATTGGTGCTGATATAGTAATAGATAATATAACTTACTTTGCTAAGATGATAGGTGTTAGTGAGAAAGTAATTAGTTTAACTCTTGTAGCTTTTTCTACTAGTCTTCCCGAACTTATGACTAGTATATCAGCAACTAAAAAAGGCGATATTGATATCGCAATAGGAAATATAATTGGTTCAAATATCCTAAATATTTTACTAATAATAGGTCTTACAGCTTTTATATGTCCAATTACTTATTCTATAACATATAATAAAGATATGATATGGCTAATCATAAGTAGTTTAATTTTTGTTATCTATCCATTTATAGGTAAGAAGAATAGTATGACTCCTTTAAAAGGATTAATATTTTTAATAATATATTTTTGGTATGTTTTAACGCTTTTAGTATAAATACCCAATTACCATATTTTCTTAATCATATATTACTTTAAAGGAGGAAATATGTTTAATTTTAATGAATTATTTGAAAATGAAAATACTGGTGACAGAGTAATGAGTTTGTATGCACCAAGAGAGGGGTATACAAGAGGTAATTTGTTTCCAGAATTATATGATGCATATAAAAATTATAAGCCTGCAATGTTAAAAGCTAACGATGAGAAAAGTAAAATGCTTCTTGAACTTGGAGAAATCAGTTTTGCAAGTCACGAATTAAATCTTTATTTAGATGTTCATCCAAATGATAAATCTATGATTGCTCTTTTTAATGATTACCGCAGGAAATCCAATCAAATTATGAATGAATATGAAAGAAAATTTGGACCAATATCAATTGATAGTGAAGCTTTAAATGTTACACCATTTGCATGGGAAGAAGAAAAATGGCCTTTTGAAGGGGGGAATAATTAATGTGGGCATATGAAAAGAGATTACAATATCCAGTCAATATTAAAAAGAAAGATTTAAGAATGGCAAAACTTTTAACAACTCAATATGGTGGTAGTAATGGAGAATTAGCAGCAGCCCTACGTTATTTAAATCAAAGATATACAATGCCAGACAATAGAGGTAAAGCCTTACTAACAGATATAGGAACTGAGGAGTTAGCACATGTTGAAATGATATCGACTATGGTATATCAACTAATGAAAGGAGCAACTATTGAAGAAATAAAAGCAGCAGGTCTTGATCCACATTATGCTGAACATGGAAAGGGCTTATATCCAACAAATGCTGATGGTGTGCCATTTACTGTATCATACTTTGCAACAACAGGCGATGCTTTAGCAGATTTATCAGAAGATATGGCAGCGGAACAAAAAGCTAGAGCGGTATATGAAAATCTAATTGACTTAACAGACGATAGTGATGTAATAGGACCATTATTATGGCTTAGACAAAGAGAAATAGTTCACTTTGCTCGTTTTAAAGAATTATATGAAATATATAAAAATGAATATAAAAATATAGAAGGAAATATAAAATAATGAAAAAAATTGCATATTACTAGTGCAATTTTTTTATGAATAAATTAACTATAATAACAAATACTATTAATAGATGTAATATTAAAGGATTAACATAAATGATAAAACATAAATTTAAAAATTCAAATTAAATAGTCTACGAAATACTATATTTAAATATTCTGCTATAATATAATGCTTATATAAATATATTAGAATATAAAAGTTCACTAGTTGTATTTATGATATTTTTATGAAATAATCCTTTTGACAAGAGGAGGAATAAATGAAAGCCAAAATTTTAACTGAAGCAGATTTACAAAAATTTACAGAAGAGACTGGAATCAGAGCAAAATATGTAATTATTTATAAGAACAAAGGAAATTACTATGTTGCCGTATCTAATGATATTGTAAATATATGTATAACAGAAGACTTAGCAAATAAATTTTTGTAGACAAAGTGTATATTTGATATAAAATGATATCATTTTTAATTATAATGTGCCTATGAGGTGCATTTGATGATAGTAGGAAAAAGACTTAAAGAGTTAAGAGAGAAAAATAAATTAACTCAAGAGGAATTAGGAAAAATATTAAACCTAAATAAAAGCACTATATCACATTATGAAAATGATAGCAGAACACCTGATTTAGAAAAATTAGAAAGGTTTGCCAATTTTTATAATGTAGATATAAATTATATAGTAGGACTAGATAATAATTGTTCCTCGGAAAAAAGAAGTGTAAAAATATCCGATGAAGAGCTTGAACTTATCTTAGAAATGAGAAAAATAAAGAATTACAATAAAGTTCTTTCTGATCCTAAAAGATATGCCAAACTATTAGATATAAGTATTCCTAAGGGAATAAAAAAGGAAAAAAATAAATAAAATTTTTGCTAGCTGACAATAGATCAGTTTTTATTTTGATAAACAAAATAATTTTCTAAATTATAATTTTTTGCATATACTAAAATTATAAGAATTGTTGTAAAAATAAATAAAAAGGAGACTTAAATATGTGTACTTGCATTACTTTAAAAACAAGAGATAATTATTTCGGACGTACTTTAGATTTAGAATATAAATTTAATGAAAAGGTAGTAATAACACCTAGAAATTACACATTTAAATTAAAAGAGGGAGGAGCTTTTAAAACAAAGTATGCTATTATTGGTGCAGCTACGGTAGTTAACGAATATCCTTTATATGCAGAAGGAACAAATGAAAAGGGCTTATCTATTGCAGGACTACAATTTCCAGAAAATGCTTATTATAATGAAATTGACAAAGAAAAAATAAATATTACTCCATTTGAACTTACGCCATGGATTTTAGGTAATTTTTCTAGTGTAGATGAATTAAAAAAAGTAATTGATGATCTAAATATTATTAATATCCCTTTTTCTGAAGAAATCACTTTAACACCTTTACATTTCATGATTAGTGATGACAAGGAAAGTATAATATTAGAACCTATGCAAGATGGTCTAAAAATATATAATAATTCAATAGGAGTTTTAACCAATAATCCTCCGTTTTCATATCATGAAGTTAATATAAATAATTATTTAAATTTAACACCAGATATTGCAGATAATAGATTTTCTAATAAAGTAAATTTATGTACTTATGGTCTTGGAATGGGAGCCATAGGTCTTCCTGGTGACAATTCTCCAACATCTCGTTTTGTTAGAGCAGCTTTTAATAAATTGAATTCCGTATCAGAAAGTGATGAAGAAAGTTCTATATCACAATTTTTTCATATATTAGATAATGTATCAATAGTAAGAGGAACAACAATGACTAAGGACAAAAGATGGAACATAACAACATATACTTGCTGTATTAATACAACGAAGGGAATATATTATTATAAAACATATAATAATAATCAAATTACAGCAATTAGATTGACAGAAGATAATAAGAATAGTTATAAATTGAATGTATATGATTTAGAAGAACATCAACAGATTAAATATGTTAATTAAAAAAGATCTTTATTTGCATATTAATATTAATTATAACTTACTTTTTCTTAATTTCATCGTGATAGAAATAATTTACATACCTAATTTCGTTGCTATCACAATATTTTTTAATTTCTAATGAAAGACTGTGAATAATTAGTAAAAAATTCTCTATTTTTAATAATTAATAATAAGTGAAAAGTTCTCTATAAAATAATTATCAAAATAGTCAATAATAAGTAAAAAGTTCTCTATAAAATAGTATTGACTATTTATTAGCAGTTTGTATAATAATACAACATTACTTAAGGGGATATGGCAACACTGAGGAGTGACCAGAGCACTTAAGTAATGCTAAACAAAAAAGATTATATTCTTTTTTTGGAAGCCCTAAGCGATAAACCTTGGGGTTTGGGGCAAAGCCCCATGATTAATGTTTGAGCATCATATTTTTTCTCCAAGGGTGAGATTTTGGTGGAATATATTTGTGATGTTCTTTTTTTATTGTGTTAACTTCTGATTCTTTTTTCATAACTGTATCACGATTTTCAAGTTCTATCATTTGATAATAATGCCCCTCAATTTCTCCCCAATATTCACCATCATAATTAATTATCAAAATACATTTAGTGCCTTTCATAAAATTAATTAGTTCACCAGTTTCTGGATTAATAGGAACATAATATTTATAGTTATAGCTTATAGAAGAAGCATTATCAATTACTTTCTCTTTTCTTTCAGATATGATTAATTTTAACTCTTCTTCAGTATAGGTATTTTCTCTCATTAAGGATGTTTTTTTATCTATTACATAAGAAAATTTTTTATTTATTTTAGGAATAAAAACATTGTTTAAATAATCATTTGCCTCATCAATAGTAGTTATTCCTTCAAATCTTAATTCTGAAATTAATCTATTCTTAAAAGTTTCATTTTCTATTTCAACATTTGCCTTTGCAGTAGAAATGCTTGTAGTATGTAATACAATATTTAATTCTTCACAAATCTTACCA
This sequence comes from uncultured Bacilli bacterium, assembly GCA_910576925.1. GTDB lineage: Bacteria > Bacillota_I > Bacilli_A > RF39 > UBA660 > UBA2730. Next base: position 18,773 of record CAJTKB010000022.1, read on the forward strand.
AACTGTGTTAGCGCTTTTCTCTTATCTTTAGCGTTATTTGCAGTGAATGTACTACGATTATCTGCTTTGATTTTAACTGGTATACCATAGTTGATTATAATGTGAAATAGCAATACAAAATAACCTCGTGTTATTTCTTCAAACTCAAACCAACCAAATAAAACTTTCTTTGTTGCCTTATCTACTGCAAGATGTAGATACGACACAATTCCACCAAACCAATATTTTTCACAAGCATCCATTTGGACTTCTTGCCCGAATACAAATAGATTACTAGATTTTCTTGTATGGGCTTTTTCAGCCTCAATAATTCTTGATTTATAAAGTTCAACTTTTTTCTCTTTCTCCTCATTAAGTTTATCATCTTTAATAACAGTGTTCATTTTTTCTTTATATTCTTTAATCGTTTTCTTATGTGCAAGAGGTGAGATTATTTCATCTTCTGTAAATCTCTTTAACATAGCATCATATGAAATATCATAATTACCAAATATTATATCTTCATAAAAATGAGTGAAATTAAAATCATAATATTTATCTAAATATAATTGTTCTATTTCATTGATTAGATCATCTCCTTTTTTATTTTGATTTTCCTTACCACGATTGCCGTGTATAAAACCATCTTTCCCATCTGTGACATATTTTCTTTTTAATTTATCAATTTGTCTCAGACATAAATTTAACTCGATGCTTGCCTCTTTTCTTGTCATTAATCCGTTAATAACCTTTTCAATGATTTCATACTTTTTTATTTCTTCATCATTTAACATTTAAAACCTTCTTGTCTTTATGACAAGGAGGTATTCTAAAACAAAATAGAGAACTTTTCACTTATTATTAGTCCTTTTTTTGATTAATTTTTGATAGAGAACTTTTCAAAAATTATTTATTTTTAAAATAGAGAACTTTTCAAAAATTTTTCACAATATTTTTTAATTTCTAATGAAAGACCTTGCCAATAACTTTTATCTTTATTATCATATATCTTTATATATTCAGGATAATAATCAGGATAATTACTTTTAATATAATTTAAAATATATGCTTTATAAGAGCCTCTTAGATTTAAATTTTCAAACCAGTATTCATCTATATAATTTTTAGAAATTTCAATTATGCTTTGCCAATTAGTTATATAAGGAAATATCGGAGACATAAATAGCACTGTATATATCCCATTTTCATGTAACAGTTTTAAAGTTTCTAGTCTTTCTTCAATACTACTTGCCTGATCCATATCCTTTCTAAATTTTTCGTCTAAGGTATTAATCGACATACTAACAACTAAATTTTTACACTCTTTTAGTAGATCTAGATCTCTCAAAATTAACTTTGATTTAGTAGAAATGTTTAACAAGCAATCAGCATTCTTTAATTGTCTTATTATATCTCTAGTTAATTTATATTTCTCTTCTAATCCGTTATAGCAATCAGTAACTGATGATAAAAATACAGTTTTTCCTTTTAATTTTTTAATATTAATTGCCTTATAACATAGCTTGACATCAACAAATTTTCCCCATTCTTCTTTATGATTAGTAAATCTCTTCATAAATGAAGCATAACAGTATTTACATCCATGAGTACATCCAACATAAGGATTAATTACATAATCAGCAGATGGTAATTTTGATTTGGTTAAATAATCATTAGTATTAACTTCTTTTACAACTATATCTCTCATAACAAATATTCCTTCTAATTATTGTTTTAATTTTCTATTTATAAAATTATTCATTAATTTTCTTATATCTTCCATTCTGGTTTTTGTTTCTAAATCATTATAGTTAAATCTATTAATTAGAATATTTATATAATTATTATTTTTAACTATTTCATAGGATTCTTTAAAATTTAAATCAAATATAAATGCTAATACACAAACCCAATAATCAAGTGTTGTTCTCCTATCAAATATATCTACACAACTTTCTTCTTTTACAGTTTTATAAACTCTATCTGACAATGTCGAATTTTCCATATCGCTTTTATTCTTAACTTTAGCTGGAAATATTTCTTCTATTTTTTCTTCCTTTTTTACTCTAAAATTATCTAACTTATCAGCATCTCTTATTATTTTTGTATGTAATAAAGTTTTATCATCTAATCCATCTTGAATAGATAGTTTATTATGATTACTAATTGCCATTTTTATTATTTCATCATAGCTATTGTCATCAATAAAATTTCTGATCATATTATTTTCGAATAGCATTTTTACACCATAAGAAGCATGATCAAATTTTAAACTGTCAAATTGTTTGAAAAATTCTAGTTCTTCAAATCTACCTATATCGTGTAATAATGCAATAAGTTCTGCTAAATTTACATCCTCTTCTGATAGACCTAATTTCTTTGCTATCATTTTAGCGTTATCTACTACATGATATGTATGAACAATTTTTAGATTAAATCCTAACGCATCTTTATCTTCATAGCGATTTAAAAATTCTTTAAATGAAATTCTCGCTTTTTGTATATTAATCATTCACTACCACCTCATAACATTTTCATAATAATTATATTAGCATATTTTTTTCAATATTTATAGCACCCTTGCAAAAGTAATAGTACTTCATATAAAATATGATATAACTTAATAAAAAAGAGAGACTAGTATTTCTTGTTTTAATTATAGCCATCTTAGTATTTAGATATATTACTAAGAAATATATTTAAAAATACTAATTAATAAAATATAATATTAAAATAAAAAACTTATCATATTAATGATCTTCTTTATATTCTATTAATATAACAGTTATTATCTGTAATACTATTATTGTAATAAATATAAATAAAAATTGATTATTTAATGTTATTATATTATCATTAAATTTAAGATGTATACCAAATATTTCATATAAAATATTATGAGTTTCCTTTTGATAATTTTTCAATATATTAGTGGTTATTTGATTTGTATTAATCTGTCTTAATATACTTGTTGTTTGTGTTAAAGGAAAGAAAAAGAAAATATTTTTTATGATAACAGGATAATAACCAATAGGTATATATACACCAGTAAAAAAGCCAATAATTACACCATATAATGTTTCAAAGGTAGAAAATGATGTTATATTATTAATAAACATCGCAATGATAAATATTAGATTAGAAGAAATAATATTAGATATTATAATCAATTGACAAGAGTTTATAATTTCAGTAATAGAAAAATACTCATAATAAACTTTAAAAAATAATTCTACAAAAAAGTAGACAAATAGGGTAAGCAAAGTGGATACAATAATAGATGAAATAATATAGGTGTAAATAATATTTATTTTAGAAACTGAAGTTACATAAAAGTCTTTTAATATTCCTCTACACTTATCATTTATAAATATTGATACAATTGCCAAAATACTAGTTGCACCTATTACAACTAGTAATCCTGATGTCATTAATCTATCAACAAATAGATCATTCATATTACTAGCAAATCCATAATCAGATACTGCCTTTATAGTAAAATCTCTTATAAAAAGAAAATATAATGAAAGAATTACAATAGATGATAATAAACTAAGAAGTATATTTCCTGGTTTTTTCACAAATATTTTTAAGTGCCTTTTAATTAAAGCTAAACTCATCATTTTTCCTCCGTCATCTCCAAAAATACTTCTTCCAGTGAAATATCACCTAATGATATTGAAACTACATTAGAAAGATTTCTTGAATTTATATAGTTTAATCCATCTTTTATTGAGTCTACTAGAATTTCAAAAGAATTTTTTCTTTCCTTTATAATTAATTTTTTTATTCCACTTTTATTTAGTAATTTTTCTGTTTCTCCCTCAAATAGTATCTTTCCTTTATTAAGTATACATATATGATTTGCATAATATGCTTCTTCTAAGTAATGTGAGGAAAAAAATATTGTCATATTCTTTTCTTTATTTAATTTTAAAATAACGTCCCAAACTGTTTTTCTAATCTTTGGATCTAAAGCTGTAGTTGGTTCATCTAAAATTAAAATACTTGGTTCTACTATTATTGCTCTTGCTATCATAGCAATTCTTTTTTGTCCACCTGAACATTCACTATATTTTTTTGTAGCAAAATCTTCCATATTTAGAAGTTCTATGATTTTAATAATATTATTTTTAAGTTTATTTTTATCTATTTTATATAATGATCCTCTAATTACTAAATTATCATATACTGTCAAATCATCATCTAATGTATTATCTTGAAAAACAATTCCTATTTTACTATAATTCTTTTCTTTATTATCTTTATTATTTTCAATAACAATTTCGCCTGAATTAGGTTTAATTAACTCAACTAAAATACCTATTAGAGTACTTTTACCAGCGCCATTAGGTCCCAAAAATGCAAAGATACTACCTTTAGGAATTTTAAATGTTACATTTTTTAATATTTCCATTTTTTTAATTTTTTTATTTATATTATTCACTCTTAAAATATTATTCATATCAGACACCCTATTATAATTAATATTATGAGAAACAATATATATAAGAACATAAAATATAATTAGACATATATTTATAGAATTTAGAAAGTTATAATTATATAAAATAGAGTAAGGCAACAAACCATTTATGCATATTTATAAGAGTATAATAAAAAATGGCTTTTGCACATTTTTTATGGTTTTGTTTATAATTAGACAATCAAAATATCAATTGTTTAGTATCTATCAACTCTCAAAAAAGAGAGTAGGTTTGATATCTATGAAAAAAGATTTATTAATCTAGTTTCTAATACTAATTACCATTTCATTAATAGTTTCTGTAATGATTCCATGTATAAAAATAGTACTCAATCTGCTAAAAATTAAGTACTAAAACTAATTTTATGGTAAGTATTCAACTCGCAAAAGTTATGTATTTCTCTTTTTATTATATGCAAGTCTCCTTGATATATTCATAATACTACAAAAAAGACTTTTAAAAAGTTCTCTATGTAAAAGTTAGAGTAGTTTAAACAAATTCGTAAATGGTGCTGTTGTCATAGTTATCTACAACTTTCCCACAACAATTGATATAAGAATCAATCACTAAATATAGTTAAACAGATAAAGACAAAAGTAGTAACTCTTTTTCGTTTTATTTATGTAAAAATATAAGACATACTATAATATAATTTAAGACATTAATTATGGAGGAGAAAATGCAAAAAATTGAAAGTATTATAGAACAAATAAAACAAGGAATAAAACGACAAGAAATGTTTATTGCTAGAGAAAATCCAGAAACAGAAGAAGGTCTTAAAAATATTGAATTTTATAGATGTAAAATGGCAGAATTAGAATATCGTATTAAAGAATTAGAAGAAAAGAAAAAAGGTAATTCATCTATTATAACCCCGAAATATGGTGATGGCAAGTACGCTTCTGATAGTTATAAAGAAACTTTTGATATACTGAACTGCAAAAGTAAATGCAACCCTAAAAAGACTATATAGTTGCAGTA
>CAJTKB010000023.1:0-3073 GCA_910576925.1 uncultured Bacilli bacterium
GAGGCTCTAAATAGATAATGAGTTTGTAGGAAAACTAATAAGTAGACTGAATATAGATTAGCAATTACAATAATTATAAATCTTTTTAGAATAATTTGATATGTTTTCAATAAATAAAGAATAATATAAAAAATAGAGGAGAAATTGAAATGGATGAACAAATAAAATTATGGTTAGATAAAGAAATGAGCGAAATGCAAAAGGAAATTAAAAAATTGAATCAAAAGTTAATGAAAAAAGTACCACTTTGGATGGCTTTAAGTGTTACAATAATGGTAGGAATTGGACTTTTAGCTGGATATGATTTTTCTTATATTTTAAAAGTTCATTTCTTAATCGGATGTGGAATTGCAGCTTTTATCTGGTTGTGTTTCTACTTGCAAACAAAGAGTACCTCGATAAAAAAAGTAAGGATAGTTTATGAAAACGCAATAGAAAAGTTGAAAAAAGATAAAGAAGAAATGGAATCTTTTACAAATCAAGTCGAAAAAGATAGGTATGAAGTAGTAACATTTCACAACCCAACAACCGATAAATATCCAGCTCGTCTTTTAGTTGGAGAAGAATTTTGGCTTTATTGTAGATATCCAAGTTGTACCATTATAAAGGTAGATGATATAGAAGAAACTAATATTAGAAAAGATATGACTAAAGTTGGTTATGATGTAGGTAATACACACATTAATCAAAATATTTCTGTAGGTGTATCTTTAATCATTTGTTATAAAAATAAAAAAGAGGATGACATTATTTTTTTAGGAAACCAAAAACAAGTAGAACAAGCTAAAAAATTAATTAAGAAATATGAGAAAGAAAATTCAGAACTATTTTCTTAAAATTTAAAATTATATATAATTTATAACTATATAAACAAATGCATACGAGTATTAATAAATGATATAACTGATAATAAATATAAATAAATAACATTTTCCATAATAATGGATAAATAGCAAACAAAATCAATAAACTACTATATTAACTATAAAGGAAGATTAACAATGATTACAAAGCAATAATATAATTTATGGTACTAATATACCAATGCCAAATATGATACTACCAACTCCTTGGAAAACTTACATAAAGTTTGATAATACAGAATATTATTTCTTTTATTTTGATGAATTTGGAATAACTATATATCCAACAGATGGAAGTGTTTGTGCTACTATAGAGTGGAAACAGATAAAAGATTTTAAAGTAAGTCATATATCTATACTTGGGAAAATGACAATAAAAACAACAGAAAATACTTATAAATTTCAGCTTAATAGAATGGTTATCGGATGTCACTGGATTAAAGAAAATACAAAGTATTTAGAAAACAACAATTATTTCTATAAAAAATAAATATATAATATTCTATAATCATTACAAATTAGTATATTTTTTGTTCATTAAAAGGATTAAAAGAACTAATTAGCTTATAATTTAAGGAGTGAATTATAATTATGAAAGATGAATTAAGTTTAAGAAATTTAAAATTAAATATCAATAAACTATTGAATATAGGCTTTATAAAAGAAAATGAATATTATAAATATGAAACTACTATAATAAATAATCAATTCAATTTAATTATTAAAATATATAAAGATAATATTATTATATCTGATTGTTTTGAAATTTCTTCAAATGAAAAACTAATGCCTTATTATGTTTCATCTTCATCAGGTAATTTTGTCGGAAAAATAAGAAATGAATATAGTAGAATAATTCAAAATATTAAAGAAAAATGTTGCACTAAAAATGTATTTAAAAGAGAATATTCTAATCTAATTATAGACTATGTAAAAGAAAAGTATAATGATGAATTAGAATACTTATGGGAAAAGTTTCCTAATAATGCTATATGGAGAAATAAGGATAATAATAAATGGTATGGAGCATTACTTGTTGTTGAAAAATCTAAATTAGACATCAATGAAGAAGGTACTATTGAAATTATAGATTTATTATTAGAGCCAGAAAGAATAGCTAAGTTAGTTGATAATAAAAAGTATTTTGGAGGTTATCATATGAATAAAAAACATTGGATAACTATAAAATTAGATGGCTCAATTGATATAAATGAAATATACGAACTTATAGATAATAGCTATAAATTATCTAAGAATAAATAGTATTACAAATTACAATGGATTATCTAGTATACAATATTGTCTAAATATTTTTTTATTGTAAAAGTTGTTTTTAACTTTATAAAAAGTAAATATATAATATTCTATAATCATTACAAAACTGTAATATAAAACATTAAACTTTAATGATATAATTTAATTATTAAGGAGTAATGTGATGAAAAAACTTAGATATATGATTTTTTTAATACTAGGCACTTTATTAGCAATATTGGCATTCTGCCTTATATTTCCGATTTTAGCAATTATATGGATAATTTCAAAAATAAAAAAGATATTTGTATCCAAAAATAAATTAATATAATACTAAACAAATTTATTTTTTTTATGCTAAAATAAAATAGAAAAAATAATTAATAGAAGGAGTACAATATGAAAAAAATAGTAATAATACTAATTATAATAATAACAGTATGCGGATGTAGTTCAAAAGATAAATTAGATAAAATAATATCAGAAAATAATTATATAATAGTTGATGTTAGAACAGAAGAAGAGTATAATATTTCACATTTAAAGGATTCTATAAATATTCCGTATGATGAAATAGACAAGAGTATAAAACTTGATAAAAATAAAATTATTTTAGTATATTGTAAAAGTGGCACTCGTAGTAAAATAGCTTATAATAACCTAACTAATCTAGGTTATAAAGTATATGATTTAGGATCATATGAAGAAATAAATCTTCCAAAAGAATAAAAAATAAATTGCAATGAAATTATTACTAAGCAATATGTATATAATTATCCTAAATATATTCTCCTCATATAATAAAATGAAAGGAGACTAATATATGAATTGTAATAATGAAGACTTTGATAGTTGTTGCAAAAAAAAATAAAAAAATGTGCATTCCGCAATATAAATTTTGTTTAGGAGCAACAGGTCCAACAGGTCCAACTGGACCAGCAGGAGGTCCAACGGGC
>CAJTKB010000023.1:3173-24137 GCA_910576925.1 uncultured Bacilli bacterium
CCAACGGGTCCAATAGGTGTCACAGGCCCAACAGGCCCAACGGGTCCAATAGGTGTCACAGGCCCAACAGGCCCAACGGGTCCAATAGGTGCGACAGGTCCAACAGGCCCAACGGGTCCAATAGGTGCGACAGGCCCAACAGGTCCAACGGGTGCGACAGGTCCAGCAGGAAGTAATGCAAATTCAGCAAGTTGCTTTTGCGTAGACCAAATGAGAAATATTATACAACAAATAATAACATTATACAGTAATGATAATTTAATAGTAGCGATGGAAAGTGGCAATAATGCAAGCGGAAGACCAGGCTCACTTTTACCAGGACCTAATAATAATCCATCATCAGGGCTATTTCAATTAATAAACAATCAAGGTGTTCCAGAAGAAGCACTATCAATATGCAGGATAGCCTCAATAACAATAACAAGTAGTACTTATAATGAAGCAATTACATACTTACCAGCACCAAGTCCAGCACCAACAGGCTGTGATGCTAATTGTGAGGCTGCAGCTCGTTCATACTTACCAGTAGGTACAACAGGAGTTGATATAAATGCTGGAGGTCAAACAGTAGCACAAGGAACTATCATAAGAAGTGAATATGGTATGGTAGTAGTTGTTGGAAATAATAATAGTAATCCAGCCTTTGTTTCATTATGTAAAGCAGAAATCATCAATAAATAATAAATTTTATAATATTACACAAATAACCCTTAGAAATAAGCAAACTAAAGACATATAATATGTCAAAAAAATGTCTAATTATGTCAGGTTGCTTGCATTAATATTTATATAGTAATATTCTAATACTAAGAGGGAGTGTGATACTGTGATTTATCCATCTATAGATAAGTTATTAAATATAGTTTCTTCTAAATATGAGCTTGTACATATTGCCGCAAGAAGAAGTAAAGAAATTGCTAGAACTGATTACTTACAACTAAAAGAATGTCAATATAAAAGTAGCAAAAATATAGGTAGAGCTTTAGAAGAACTAGAATCAGGTATGATAAAAATAACCAATAAAGAAGAAAGCGAGTATTAAAACTACTAGCTTTTTCATTTTACTCAAAAAATCCTTAATAATAAAGTATAATAAAAGAGGAGGACAAAATGAAAGTTGAAAAATATAAAAAAATAAGTAATGGTAGATATAATGTAGTTTTTGATGATAATACTGAACTAGAGTTATACGAAGAGACAATATTAAAGTTTGAATTATTATTAAAAAAAGAATTAAATATTAGTCTAGATGAAATAATTAATGAAAATAGTAAATTAAATTGCTATTATACAGCGATAAAATTTCTTAAATTTAAAAGTAGAAGTACTTATGAAGTTAAAATGAAATTGAAAAACAGTAACTTCAAAGAAGAAGATATAACATTTGCTATAGAAAAACTAACAGCTCAAAAATATTTAGACGATAAAAATTATTCTAAAAATTTTCTAAATGATAAATTAATAACTACAAATCATGGACCTAATAGAATTAGAAATGATCTCTCTTCTAAAGGAATTACTAATGAAATAATAGAAGATACCTTGAAAAATTATGATTATGAAACCCAATATGAAAAAGTTTCTAAATTAATATCTAAGATAATAAAATCAAATACTACTAAAAGTAACAACTATCTAAAAAGAAAAATATATAGTAGTCTTTGTTATCAAGGCTTTTCTAAAGAAATAATAGATAAAGCATTAGAAGAAACAAAATTTAGTAATGATAATAGTTTAAAAGAAAAAGAAGAAGAAAAACTAAGAAAAAAATATTCTAGTAAATATGAAGGAACATTACTAGAATATAAAGTAAAGGAACAATTAATAAAAAAAGGATTTTATTAATATCAATAACTGTTTAAAACATACATACAAAAAAGAAAAGCACTCAAAAGTAAAGTATAAATTACATTAATATCTAAATACTTTGTACTTTTTTCATTTATTGAAGATATACTTTCATAAATATAAAGAAGACTTATAAACGAACACATACTAGAGATAAAAGTTAAAAGTAAATTATGCATATTAAAAAATATCTTAATAAAAGTAAAACTAAATATATTAAACACTAGTTTTAAAATAAAACTATTCTCTAATTTATTAAAGCTATAAGCAAATAAGAGTTCACTAATAGAAATCGAAAAAAGAAATATATATATTAAATTAAATATATTAAAAAAATTAACAGAAGGCTTTATTAAATTAAATTTTAAACTATCATAAAAACTACAATCAATTGGTATTGTCAAAGTTATTCCAAATACTATAAAAATCACTAAAAACATTGCTAAAAATTTGATTATTTTCATAACTATTCTCCTTACAAAATAATATGCCTAAAGAAGTATAATTATGAAATAAATAGTATTATAAGAAATATTACTATAATCAAAAAAGAATCATATATCAGTAAAACTTTTTGGCTTTATTTATCTCTAAAGAATCAGAAACTTGTTGGAAACAGGAATTTAAGTGGTTCATTACTATGCTATAACGTTTAATATTGTTATTTAATACACTATTAATAAAATCTTGTAATATATTTATATATGACTTTGTAACTTCAGGATTATTAAGCATATATAATTCCGCCATTAAACTACAACCCTCATAAATAATTTCTGCTATAGAAATATCATAATTTTTTTGTATCTTATAATCACTTTTATCAATAATAAAATTCTTTAATCTATTAGTGATAGAACATATATCATTAATATCTGGTCTTACATACAGATTATCAACTTCTTGTCTATTTAATAGTACTTCATATAATTTATCTTTTTCCAAACCCTTCTTTTTACTATAAAATAGATTTTTTAGACTATACTTTCCAAGTATTGATTGATACTTTTCATAAATAAGAGTTTTAGAAATATTATCATTACTATTTAATTTATCAATAGCCCTGTCTAACTCATTAATGGTTAAATATATACTATCATCACTATATGAGTAAAAACTTAAATTTCTCTTCACCTCTAATTTTAATAGCTCCAAAAATGAACCAATTTCATTACTTATACAATAATCTTTTTCCTGCAAAGAAGCATTACTTAAATAATTATTAATTTTATTACGAAGTTCTTCAAATTCAGCTTCATTAATATTATTATTATAAAATGTTCGGTTAAGTATATTCTGTAATAAACAATGAATACTAGTAGGCTTCATTATTTCAATATAATTAATAAGCTCTTCATCAATTTCCTCATCAATCCATTTATCTTCAAGTCTCTTAAATCCTCGATAAAGTAAAGCATCATTAATTCTTGCATATATTAAATTTCTTTCTATTTCAATATCATCAAAAAAGTCATCAAGCTGAGTAAAACTATCAGAATTAGCATAATTTCTAGCAATACTTTTTAAAATATCGTTTTTTACAGTCATATCTGGATTAAATATATAATCTAAATCTATTTCATCTAAATATTTCTCTTCCATTCTAAATAGCTCCATTAAAATAGAAATTTTAGACTTATATATATCAGAATCCTTTCCATTATTAATTTCTATTTCTATTAATTCTCTAAATATATATTCAATAGAATTTGCAATTTTTACAAGTTTAATTAAATTATCCTTAATATTTTTCATATGTTTTCCCCCCCTAAAATTCATTTATATAGTAAAATTATTTTTTTAGTGATTTATCATCTTTACTAAAGTCATTAAGAACACTATTTAATATACTTTTTAAATAGTCAATAAAATTAGTATATTCATCTAAAGAATATTGATAATAACCATTATTAATAATATCATCTTCTATTTTTTTACAATAGTTTTTGATATCGTTTTTATTATTAAGTAATAGTAACTTTGACTTTAATATAAAAGAAAATATCATAAAATTTATAAACGTATTATCATAGTTTGAAATAAAGTTTTCATCAGAAAAACCCTCTATATTATTATAAATATCATAGATAATTTCATCGATATTCAAATCGCAGTCTTCATTATATAGTCTACTAATATAATCACTATTTCCAAGTAAATATCCTAAATAGTTTCTAAGTAAATAATTATTATCTTTAAACAAACAATCATTTGTTAATAAACTACATCTAAAAATATTGCTATATTTATAATAAGTAAGTTCATAAATAAATTGCTCATTTTTTATATAATCATTTTGTTTTAAATCATTAATTTTCTTTTCACATTCTAAAATAACCAGTAACAATTTGTCTCTCGTCATACAAATATCTATTAAATCGTATATATTAGTAGTATCTTTATCTCTTAGTTCATTAGTCAACTCATTATATTCAAGTGCTTTAAGTCCATACATTATTCTTTGATAAATCAAATTACCTTCTGAGCGAGTATGTTCAAGAATTTCAAAATTATAACCTTTATTACTTTCTTGAAAATTATCGTTTTCACTATCAATAACTAAAGTATCGCCATTATCATAACTATTACCCATTATATCAAAATCATCATTATCACAATTTTTTCCATTACTATATTTCCTACAAAATACATTATCAATAAACTTTGTATATATACTATTAGGCTTATTACTAATATCACTTTCCATAAATTGATCAGTTATATCATCATAGAAGATTTCCTCAGAAAAACTATCTATAAAGTTATTATGACATCCATATTCTGATACAACATATCTTAAAGGATTATTTCCAAATTTATTATCAAAATAATTAATAGGTTCATACACTTTCCTCAAATATTTATCTTCTACTTTTAATAAATCACATAATATTACAAGATTTTCTTTATAATCATTTGAATCAACCTTATTTTGAACCTCTAATATAGCCAGTCTTTCAAATATAGTAGCAATAGAGTTTTCAATCTTAACAAGTTTAATTAAAGTATTTCTAAATTTCATACAAAGTCCCCCCTAAGTAAAATTTCTTAGATATTATATCATAATTTTACATTTTTGTACATATATTTTTATAAACATAAAATATACAACTAGAAACGTCAACTTTAAAATTATTTGACAAAAAGGACAAAATAGTGTATAATCTAAGCGTCCTTTTAAAAAGAGGTGTTTTATGATATTTTATAATGAAGAACAAGCAATGAATGCTTGTAGTAGTGAACCATCCCTGATTTTTAATCTAATAAAAGATGGACACTTTAGCGTAGTTGATAAAATTTTATCAGAAAATATAGTTGATATTAATACTAGAGACGAAGAGAATAATGACATATTAATGAAATTATTAAAATTAAAAGAATTCGATCTTGTATTAAAACATATGCACAACAAGGACTGGAATGTAAACAATCAAAATATAGATGGCGATACATTTGCTCATTATTTAGTAACTATAGATTCATTATATGTTGCAAAAATAATTGATCAATTAAAAAGAAATAATAACTTTATGCCTAATATAAAAAACAATAATAATGAAACAATTTTAGACAAGTCACTTAAAGGAAATAAAATATATACAAGTATGAAAATACTAGAAGATGAGAGATTTAATTGTATAGATATAATGTCATTTAGAAAACTATATAAGGCATATATAAAAAGTTCATATTATGGTAAATATTCTAAACTTAATAATTTGGAAGTAATAGTAGATAATTTAGAAAAAAAGGACACTCTATTACCTAAAATGCAAGATTTATTAGATACAATTACTGATAATATGGAAGAGATAAAAGAAGAATTATTAGTCAATAAATCTAATAACTTAGAGCTTATTATCAACTCATATTTGGTAGCATAAATTTTTATGCTATCTTTTGTTGTAAAAGAAAAAAATAAGTGTATAATACTAACTAAGGAGGAGCATAAAGTGAAGAAGAAATATTTAATTTTAATAGCATTATCCTTAGTATTGATAACAGGCTGTGCCAAGAAAAAAACTCTAACATGTACAAAAACAGAAAAAGAAACTGGAATGAATCTAACAACAACTACTACAACCAACTTTAAAAATGACAAAATAACATCTATCAAACTAGAACTTAATGCCAAACTAGATAGCACTTATGTAAAATACAAAGATACAATTAAAAAAAGCCTAGAACAACAATATAGTATTTATAAGGACGAAAAAGGAGTAACCTATCATGCAAGTGCCAAAGATGATAATATTAAATTTAACTTAGTTGTTGACAATAAAGCAATTAGTAAAGAAACAAGAAAAAATTTAAATATTTCAGAAAGTGAAGGTTATGAAAAAAGCAAAAAATCCCTAGAAAAAAATGGTTATACTTGTAAATAAATTCAAAAAGTAATGATATTTACTTTTTTTATTTTTAACTTTATAATACAAGAAGGAAATGGAAGTGGAAGTTATGAATTTACCAAATTATAAAGATGCTGGAAGAAGAAATAAAACTTATAAAAGAATAAAATATATACTTGATAAAAACTATATAGGTAAATATAGCGGAAAAAAATACTATCTAAAAACATATGGTTGCCAAATGAATGAACACGATAGTGAAAATATAAAAGCTTTACTTGAAAAAGTTGGCTTTACAGAAGTAGAAGATTATAATGATGCTGATATTGTTCTATTAAATACTTGTTCGATAAGAGAAAATGCTCATAATAAAGCATTTGGAATGCTAGGTAGATTAAAACATTTAAAAGAACAAAATAAAGATTTAATAATAGGTCTATGTGGATGTATGGCTCAGGAAGAAGGAGTAGTAGAAAAAATAATTCAAAACTATAAATTCGTAAACTTTGTTATTGGAACACATAATATAGAGCGACTTCCAAATATTATTGATAAAGCTATTACAGAAAATAAACAAGAAATAGAAGTCTTTTCTAAAGAGGGGGATCTAATAGAAGATATTCCTATAAAACGTGACAATAACTTTAAAGCATTTGTAAATATAATTTATGGTTGTGATAAATTTTGTACTTATTGTATTGTTCCATATACAAGAGGAGGAGAGAGAAGTAGAAGACGTGAAGACATAATAAAAGAAGTAGAAGATCTTGTAAAAGATGGTTATAAAGAAGTGACTCTTCTAGGGCAAAATGTTAATGCCTATGGTAAAGATTTATATGAAAACTATGGATTAGGAGAATTGTTAGAAGACGTTAGCAAAACAAATATTAAAAGAATTAGATTTACAACCTCTCACCCTTGGGATTTTACAGATAAAATGATAGATTTAATAGGGAAGTATCCAAATATTATGCCTAGTATTCATTTACCCCTTCAATCTGGTAGTAGTAGAATTCTAAAATTGATGGGTAGACGCTACACTAAAGAAAGCTACTTGACATTATTTGATAAAATGAAGGAGAAAATACCAGGTGTTACTATCTCAACAGATATTATAGTAGGTTTTCCAGGAGAAACTGAAGATGATTTCCAAGAAACTTTAGATGTAGTAAATCACTGTAAGTATGACAACGCATATACATTTATTTATTCTCCACGTGAAAATACTCCAGCAGCAAAACTAAGAGATGATGTAGATTTAAATACTAAAGAAGAAAGATTACAAAATTTAAATAAACTCGTAAATAAATATTTTTTAGAGAATAATAAAAAATTAGTAGGAGAAAAGGTAGAAGTATTAACAGAAGGAAAATCTCCAAAAAAAGAAAACTTTTACTATGGTTATACTAAAACTAATAAACTTGTTAATTTTACAGGAGAAAATATTAAGGAAGGGGATTTAGTAGAAGTTATAATAACTACTGCTAAAACGTGGAGCCTAGATGGAAAGCTATCTAAGTAATAATTCTAAAGAAAGTTTAGAAAAAATTATTAATTATATAAAAAATACTAAAGAATATCAAAAAGTAAAAGAATATAAGAAGAAAATGCATAATAAAGAAGAATTAATGACTTTAATAGAAGAAATAAAACTTCTTCAAAAAAAGTATGTAAAAAGTTCTTATAATAAAAAAATAAAAGAAGAGTTAGATATAAAATTAAACAATCTAAATAATGATAGAGACTATTTAACATATAATTACTACTTAGAAAAAGTAAACGAAATGATTGATTTAGTAAAAAATGAGTTCAATGACTATTTCGAAAATATAACTAACCATATTAATTTAGACTAATCCATTTAAAATGTATATAATAATTTTTTTGTTATACTTTCACCTCCTAATTGCATAGACTAAATTAGAGGAGGGATAAAAGTGGCAAATTATCGTGAAATTGTTACTAAGACGGTCCTTGGAAAAGGAAAAAAAACTTTTACAACAAATAATAGAAAAACAGTTGAAAATACCCCTTCAACAATTTTAGGTTGTTGGGTAATAAACCATAACTTTAAAGGTGAAAAAACTGGTGAAAGAGTAAGTATTACAGGAAGTTACGACATTAACATTTGGTATTCCTATGATAATGATACAAAAACAGATGTAATAAAACAAACAGATAATTATAATGAAATAGTAACTATCAAAAATAGTAGCAATGTTGTAAACGAAGAAATAATAGTTAGAAGTTTAAAACAACCAAGTTGTACTAAAGTGGATATAGAAGGAAATGATATAGTATATACAATAGAAAAAGAACTTGGAATAGAACTTGTAGGAGACGAAAAAGTAAAAATCGCAACTACTGATGACGAAGATCCTTGGGATGAAATAATAGATGATGTATCAGAAAGAATTGAAAGCGAAGTAAAAGAGAATTATATAGAAGAAGATAAAACTATATAATTCTTTTTTTATTAGAAAAATATAATAACTTAATATCAAATAAAAGACCATATAAATAAAAAACTTTTATTTTAAAATTATTTATAGTATAATCAAATTAAGATGAGAGGAGCAACACTTATGAGTAGGTTATATGCAAGTATAGATATAGGAACTAATAGTATAAAAATGATAGTTGCAAAAAAAGAATATGATACTTTTCATATTTTAGCTCATTCTGAACAAAAATCAGAAGGTATTAAAAAAGGAATAATAACTGATGTAAAAAAAGTCGTTTCAATTGTTAATACTTGTAAAGAAGAAATAGAAGAAATATTAAATATAAAAATCACCAAAGTAATTGCTTGTATCCCATCTGATGAATGTATATTTGATATAGTAAGTAGTAAAGTAGATGTAGAAGATGAAAATAATATACAAGGAATAGATATAGTAAACATACTAAAAGAAGCAATAACTGACAAAATAAAAACAAATTATGAACTAGTTACAGCAACACCAATAGGTTTTAAATTAGATAATGGCCAAATGGTAAAAGATCCTAAAGGTTTATCTTCTACTACCTTAGATGCCAAAATTGTAATTACAGAAGTACCTAGAAAAAATCTATACAGTATATTAAATGTATTACAACTATGTGAATTAGAAGTTGCCGATATTACTTTTAAAACAACAGCCGATTATTATGAAATAAAAAATCAAAAAAGAGATAATGAAGTTGGAGCTATTATAAATATTGGTGAAGATACTACAAATATTTCAATATATAACAAAGGTATTATGATAAAAAATACAAGTGTTAGAGTAGGTAGCTACTATGTAGATCACGATTTTTCATATATATATAAAATAGGACTTCAGGAGTCACGTAAACTAAAAGAAACTTTTGCTCTAGCTTCAACAAGATATGCTGATAAATATGATGATGAGGAAGTTATAAATGAAGTCGGAGAAAAACAAGTTATTAATCAGTATGAAATAAGTCAAATAGCAGAAGCCAGAATAGAAGAAATATTAAAAATTGCTAAAAAACAGATAAAAAACTTAACAAACAGGAAAATAAGTTATATAATTATATTAGGTGGGCTAAGCGAGATGAATGGCTTCCAATACATTGCTGATACAGTATTAGGCTCAAACGCAATAGTATGGAACAGTACCACTATAGGTATAAGACATAATAAATATGCAAGTGTATTAGGCGCAATAAAATATTTTGATGATAAATTAACACTTCGTGATAAAACTTATGAAATGTTTAGTACCAATGATATTAATAATTTAATTTCTACAAATAACAAAGAAAATGATACAACTATAAATAAGATGTTTGGAAGGTTTCTTGAAAATTAAGGAGGATGAGGTATGTTAGGCGGATTAGAAATGGACCAATTAGCAAAAATAAAAGTAATAGGTCTTGGTGGTGGAGGCGGTAACGCTGTAAACAGAATGGTCGAATCTGGTGTAAAAGGAGTAGAATTTATTGTTGCTAATACAGATTTGCAAGTATTAAATAGTTCAAAAGCTGATATAAAAATTCAAATAGGAGCTAATTTAACAGATGGATTAGGCGCAGGAGCAAATCCTGAAATAGGAAGAGAAGCAGCAGTAGAATCTAAAAAAGAAATAGAAGATGCTCTTACTGGAGCTGATATGGTATTTATAACTTGTGGAATGGGCGGAGGAACAGGAACTGGAGCTGCACCAGTAGTTGCAGAAATTTCTCAAGCCTTAGGTGCATTAACTGTTGGTATTGTTACTAAACCATTCTCATTTGAAGGAAGAAGAAGAATGGAACAAGCCTTCAAAGGTATAGAAGAATTAAGAAAACACGTAGATACCTTAATTGTAATTCCAAACGATAAATTAAGAGAGATTATTGACAAGACAACACCAATGTTAGAAGCATTTAAAGAAGTAGATAATGTATTACGTCGTGGTGTTCAATCTATTTCTGATTTGATAGCAGTAGTAGGATTGGTAAACCTAGACTTTGCAGATATCAAGTCAATTATGAAAGAATCAGGAAATGCTGTTATAGGTATAGGAATAGGTATGGGAGAAGATAGAGCAATAGAAGCAGCTAAAGAAGCTGTAGCTTCTCCTCTATTAGAAAACAGTATAGATGGAGCAACAGATGCTATTATCAATATTACTGGTGGAGTTAACTTAACATTATTTGAAGCAGAGCAAGCAGCAGAAGTGGTTAGAGCAGCCTCAAAAACTGATATTGATACAATATTTGGTGCCGTAATTAATGAAAACTTAACAGATGAAGTTATTGTAACTGTTATTGCAACAGGTTTTGATAAAAGAGCAAAACAAAAAGCACTAGAACAAGAACAAAGAAGACAACAAGAAATATTACAACCAATAGAAGAAGTTACTCCAACAAGACGAAGAACAGATGACTCTTCAATAGTTACAACAATTATTTCAGAAGAATCTGAAGATGATGATGGATTTGAATTACCACCATTCTTACAAAATAAAATGTTTTAATATTACAAAATAAAATTATTATAGTAATCAAACTGTTAACAAATTATCTTTGCTAACAGTTTTTTGAATGCAAAATATATAATAAAATAAAAAATAGTAAAAAATTATAAATATAAAAAATCTTTTTCTTTTTTTCAATATATGCTAAAATAACTATATAAGATAAAGGTGATTGGTATGAAAAACAATAAAGCATTTACTTTAGTCGAATTAATAGCAGCAGTTACTATTATGGGAATTCTTTTATTCGTTGTAGTTCCAAATATTACTAATACTCTAGAAAAAAATAAAAAAACGACATACGTAAATGATGCGAAAAAATTGATCACTTTAGCTAAAAAAAAATATAAAGAAGACACAACTATAAAAGAAGCTAATTCAACAGACTGTCTAGTTTTTACCTTAAGTAACTTAAAAGGAAAAGATATATCTTCTGGTCCTAATAGTGGTAAATATCATGAAAGTAAATCATATGTGACAGTAAAATATGTGGGAGGAAAATATATATATGGAGTTCAACTAGTAGAATCCTATAGCGACAGACCAGTTATGTATAGAGGAATACCATATATTGCTGACTCTTCCAATTTAAATTTAAAATCAGTAATAAAAGCCTCAGCTAATGAAAGAGAATACACAAATTCAAACGAATTATCATATAGTGCATCAGCATCTTGTAGGCAGGTATATTATGCATATACTCCACCTACCAATACTACTCCACCAAGTGGAATAAAAGAAGGAGATACCTTAACAGTTTATTATTCAAAAGGAAGAAATATAGAAAATATTCATACTACAGGTAATGACAATTGTGTAGCAGGAGCTGACTTATCTTGTTCAAGAGTTTTGCCAGGAATAGATCCAAAAGAAGGCTATAGTAGCGTTGGCTGGTCGACAAGCTCAAATGCTACTACAGGATATGCTCCGGGAACCAATATAAGCTTGACTAGAAAAAGTATAACCTATTATGCCAATGCAATAGATAACATTTCACCCAGAATAAGTCTAGGAATGGAACAAGATTTAATATTTACAGACAATAAAGAAATAGAAATTTTTATAAGAGATGCAGGTACTGGAATTGCTAGTGGAGCTGATATTAAATATGGTTTTTCAAAATCTAAAACTATTGAACCAACAACTTATAAAAAAGCTAATCTAACTTATAGTAATGGTTCTAAGGAGATAAGCTTTATTATTAGAGAAGAAAATTTAAATGGTAGTTACTATCTATGGATAAAGCCAACAGTACTAAAAGACGTACAAGGAAATATGCAAAAGAGCACTAAAATTTCAGATGGTCTATTTAACTTTAGTGGTAGTGCGCCAAGTTGTACAATAACTAACGGTAATAACATTAAAATAGGTGAAAAAACAACATTGACCCTAACATGTACAGATGAACTTGTTGGAATGCAATTAAAAAAATTAAATCCATCAGACTTTGAATTATCAACAGATAGTGCATCAATAGTATCAGTAACAGATCCTATAACTGTAACTAATGGTTATCAATATAATATTGATATTATTGGCAATAATATAGGTAAATTTATATTAAGTCTTCCCGCAATGTGGGTTAATAATAATGTTGGAACAGGAAACTTAAACAGTATAGAAAGTAAAGAATTTGAAGTAACAGGAATAGAAAAAAAAGTAACCTATATTAAAAAAGATAATGTAAAATTAGTAGGAAAAACAACAGAAAAATGTATAACAAACAATAACTCTAATACTTGCGAGATTATACTACCAAGTATTACCCCAGAAGGAGATTATGTAGTAGAAGGTTGGCGTTATAGTGATGATAGAACAGGAAAGCTTATGAAACCAGGAGAAGAAATAAGTATTGATAGAGACACAACTTTATACGCATATGTTATAGATAGTAACCCTCCTAAAATAGTATTATCAGAAAATGGAAGTAATACATACACTCAGGAAAAGACAATTACAGTAGATATCATAGATAATGAGTCAGGAATAAAAGATGGAGCGATTATAAAATATGGATTTAGTGATACAAATACATTAGCACCAAAAGACCTAAAAACTGCAACACTAAACTATCAAGAAGGAGATAAAAAAATCTCATTTGAGGCAAATAGTAAAGATAATGAAGGAAATGACTATCTATCAGGTAATATGTATTTATGGATAGTTCCAGAAGCACTTTATGATATGAATAATAACAAATCACAAAGCATAATTATTTCAAGTGATACCTTTTCATTCGACAATAAAAGTCCTGTATGCACATTTGATAATGTTTCAGATATTTCTTTGAAAGGAACAATTACAATTACTTTAAGTTGTAGTGATGAACATAGTGGTTTAAAAGAAACAGAACTAACGAATAGTAACTTTACCCAAAATGATAACATAATTATAGAAAGTATAGGAAAATCAGTAAAAACTTCTACTGGATATAAGTATGAAATTATTATAACTGGTAAAAAAGCGGGTAAAACAAAGATAAGCCTTAATAAAGATACAATATTAGATAAAGTAGGAAATAGTAATATAGCAACAGAAAGTGAAGAATTTTCAGTTAAAGCCCAAAGCTATACAATACAATATAAAAAAGGTGATAATGTAAAAAGTATAGAAAAGACAACAGAAATTTGTTCTATAACATCAGATGAAACCAAAACTTGTACAGTTGTAATGCCAAAAATAATACCAGAGGATGGCTATTCAGTATCAGGATGGTATACACCTGATAATTCTCAGGTAATAATGCCAGGAAGTAATTTTGTAGTTTCTGAAAATATAACTCTTACAGCCAAAGTAATGGACGATATTCCCCCATTAGGAGTTAACCTATTTGATTATGATGTAGATACAAGTTTTTGTGAAACTCCTGATAGAATCAAGTTTAGATTAAGTGACCTAGGAAGTGGCTTAGCAAGTGGCATAAAAGTAAAGTATGGCTTTAGCAATAATTCTACAATTGAACCAAAAGATTATACAACAATAACATTAAACTATAATGAGAAGATTAATTTTGCAACATTTGATATTCCAACAAATGACTTAGAAGTAGGACAATATATTTGGGTAGTACCAATAAATTATAAAGATATTGAAGGAAATAAAAATGAAGATATTTTTATAGTAGAAGAGTTTAACTGCTCTGTAATACCACCTAAATTATCAGGAATAGGAATAAAAAAATGAAACATATAAATAGTAAATTAAATCTAAAAATAATTATAATAATAGCAATGCTAATTATAACATCAATTATATTTATTATGATACTTCCAAATCTTTATAAAGAAGATAAAATAAGTATCCAAGAAATTAAAAATATAGAAAAGGACAAAGAAAATGCTATAATTTATGTTTATACAGGAAATAAGAAAATATGTTTAGAATGTAGAGAACATATAGATTATCTAAATAAAAAAAGAATAAACTATAAATTATATGATAAATCTAAGATCGAAGAGGAAGAATATAAAGAATTTTTAAAAACTCTACATATCGATTTAAATACCTTTTCTCCTCCAGCTCTTCTATATATAAAAGATGGAAAAATAGCATCTTATATTATGAATATAAAAAATAAAAAAAGTATAGAAAAATTCATTAACGACTATAATTTAACAACTATAAAATAAGTGTAAAAAGAGCGTCAATTTACTCTTTTTACTTTCAAATAAACCAATAAGTGATATAATCAAATTAAGTGTAAATAAGCGAGGTGTAGTATTACTATGGCAAAGAAAAAAGGAAAAAAGGAAACCAAAAAAAAATTTGAACATAGCGTTGAATTATACGGAGTAATGCTCGTTTTAATTTCAATTTTAGGAATAGGAAAATATGGACCTGTGGGAAGAATAATTTCAAGTTTTTCCCTATTTTTAGTGGGCTCTTTATATATGGCTTTATTAGTAATAGTACTATTAATAGGAGCATACTTAGTAGTAAAAAGAAGTTGGCCTGATTTTTTTACAACAAAACTTTTAGGTACCTATATTGCTGTACTAGGTTTTTTAATTCTTATGCATAAAGAGTTTGTTGTTCAAAATGATGGAAATATGATTAAAATATTCAAAGAAACTGTAAATCAATTAGTAGCAGGATTTAATAGTATTATGAATAGTGGTGCTATAAGCGACTTGTTCTCCGTAGGAGGTGGAATAATTGGAGGTGTTTTTGCCCTAATTTTTAATAAACTATTCTCAGTTATTGGTATGGAAATAGTCGCATGGGTAATGGTAGGATTAGGAATTCTTTTATTTACTGGTTTCTCTATTTTAGATATTATAGAAGAAAAATATGAAAATGTAAAAGAAAATAGAAAAGAGAAAAAAGAAGAGAAAAAGAGATTAAAAGAAGAAAAGAAACTGAATAAGGATGAAGAAGAAAATGATATCAAGAAAAAAGTAATAATTAGTAATGGCGAAGAAGAAGAAAATATTTCTGATAAAAAAATAATTTCAAGTATAGAAGAACTTACAAATATAAAGAAAAAAGAAGAAACACAAATAGATAAAGAAGAAATAAGAGAAAAAGATATTATAGAAGTAACACCAACTGTTCATCAAGTAAAAAGAAGCTACACTTTACCATCAATAGAAATACTAGATAAACCAAAAAAGAAACAAGGAAAAACTGACCAAACGGCTATAGAAAATAATATTATAAAATTAGAAGGTGTTTTGAAAGAATTTGGAATTAGTGGTAAAGTAGTGGAAGTTCATGTTGGACCTACGGTTACTCAATATGAATTAGAAATAAAATCAGGAACTAAAGTAAGTAAAATTTTAAATATAAATAGAGAGATTGCTCTAGAACTTGCTAAAAAAGATGTTAGAATACAAGCACCGATACCAGGGAAAAGTACAGTAGGAATAGAGCTCGCAAATGAAGAGACTTCAGCGGTTTCATTTAGAGAGATAATGGAAAAAATACCAAAAAATAAAGCAGATTCCAAACTCTTAGTTCCTCTTGGAAAAAATATAATGGGAAATATGATATCATGTGAGATCAATAAAACTCCCCACTTATTAGTAGCAGGTTCCACTGGAAGTGGTAAATCTGTTTGTATAAATGGTATAATAAGCACTATTATGATGCGTGCAAAACCTGATGAAGTAAAACTAGTTTTAGTTGATCCAAAAAAAGTTGAATTCTCTATTTATGAAGGAATTCCCCACCTTTTATGTCCAGTTGTAACAGATCCTAAAAAAGCAAGTGTTGCACTTGCCAAAACTGTAGTAGAAATGGAGAATAGATTCGAAACATTTAGCCAAACTAAAACTAAGAATATTCAGTCATATAACGAATATATTGAAAATAAAAACAAAACTTTACCAGCAGGAGAAAAGCTAAAGAAAATGCCATTTATAGTGGTTATTGTAGATGAGCTTGCCGACCTTATGTTAGTTGCCAGTAAAGATGTTGAAGCAAGTATAATGCGTATAACTCAAATGGCACGTGCCGCTGGAATACATCTAATTATTGCAACTCAAAGGCCATCTACTAATGTAATAACTGGTGTTATTAAAGCAAATATTCCATCACGTATTTCCTTTGCTGTTAGTAGCAGTATAGACTCACGTACAATTCTTGATATGATGGGAGCTGAAAAATTACTAGGTAAAGGAGATATGTTATTTCTACCAATGGGAGAAGGAACACCAGAGCGTGTTCAAGGTGCTTTTATATCAGATGATGAAATTAAAAGACTTGTTGATTACTCAATAGAACAACAACAAGCAGAATTTGACCCAGCCTTTGAAAATCTAGAACCAGAAATATCAAGTGATAAGGCACAAACTTCTCTTGATGATATATCAGGTAGTGATGTAAAAGAAGATTATGATGACCCATTATATAATGAAATAGTAGATTTCGTAGTAACTAGTGGAAAAGCTAGTGCCTCTTTATTACAAAGAAGATTTAAGTTAGGTTATAATAGAGCAGCAAGAATCATTGACCTTTTAGAAGAACGTGGTATAATTGGACCAGCCAATGGTTCAAAACCAAGAGAGGTATTAGTAAAATTAGAAAAAACAGAAGAAGATGATTAAATATTAAAAAAATAGAACATAATATAATGGAGGGATAATATGGAATATATAAAGAAAAATTTAGGAACTTACAATTTACACTTAATTAAAAATACAAACTTTAAATCTGTAATGGTTAAAGCTTATTTTAGAGAGCCTATACAAAAAGAAAAAATTACTATTCATAACTTCTTAACAACAATGCTTACATTCTCATCAGAAAAATATAAAAGTAAAAGAGAAATGGTTCTTAAAACACAAGACTTATATTCGTGTTCTATAACTAGTAGTGATTCAAGACTAGGTAATTATCTAAATACTTGCTTTAGACTAAGTGTTTTAAACGATAAGTACACAGAAGAAGGTAACTTAGAAAAATCAATTGAATTTTTAAGCGAAATTATATATAAACCAAATGTTGAAAATAAAAAGTTTGATGAAAAGTCTTTTAATATAATAATGAATCAAGCCTGTCTTGCTTTAAGTAGTGTTAAAGAAGATGCTAGTAGTTACAGTACAATACGTTTACTTGAAAATCTAGATGATTCACCAATATCATATCGTTCATTTGGTTATCTTGAGGATTTAAAAGATATAACAAGAGAAAATCTATATGAATATTATGAAGAATTTTTAAAGAATAACGATATGGATATCTTTATAATAGGAGATATAGACTTTGATGAAATAGATAGTATTATTAGAAAATATTTTAAGCCAAGAAGATTTAAAAAGACTAAAGGTGATTTTATAGTACCAGCTAAAAAAGCACCTCTAAAAAAGAGAATAATAACAGAAGAAAATGAATCAAACCAATCAAAACTAGCAATAGCTTGTCGTACATATGGATTAACTGATTATGAAAGAAATTATTCACTAACACTATATAATATTATTTTAGGAGGAAGTTTTGATTCAAAGCTTTTTACCGAAGTTAGAGAAAAAAATTCTTTGTGTTATTATATAGGCTCTGCTACTAATAAACTAGATAATATTATTATAATTAGAGCTGGTATATCTAGTGAAGATTTTAAAAAAGCAGTTAAACTAATAGAAAAGCAAATATCTGATATGTCAAAAGGAAACTTCACGACAGAAGATATTACAAAAGCAAAAGAAACCTATCAAACAGCTATCGAAGAAATAACAGAAAGTCAATCTGAAATAATAGAATCATATTATATGATGGAACTTCTTGGAGTAGATGATATTGAAACAAAAGTTAAAAAGATGAATGAAGTTACTAAAAAAGAAATATTAACAGTTGCCAAGAAAATTAAAATAGATACAGTATACTTATTAGAAGGGAGAATGGAAGATGCAGAAAATTAATTTTTCTAAAGAATTAGAACTAAATGGATATTATGAAAAATTAGAAAATGGCTTAGAAATTTATCTAGTTCCAATGGAAAACAAAGACAAATACTATATTACTTATGCTACTAAATTCGGCTCAACCACAACTTCCTTTACTCCATATAAGGAAAAAAATGAAAGGAAAGTCCCAGACGGAACAGCCCATTTTTTAGAACATAAAATGTTTGCCCAAGAAGACGGTATTGATCCTTTTACCTTTTTCTCCGAAAGTGGTACTGGTGCCAACGCATCAACTGGTTATGAATTAACAAGATATATTTGTTATGGTACTAAAGCATATGAAAAAAATTTGCGTTATTTAATAAAATTTGTAAATAGCCCTTATTATACAGATGAAAATGTAGAGAAAGAGAAGGGAATAATAGCACAAGAAATAAATATGTATAAAGATGAAGCAGAATACGCAATAGAAGACACTTTAAGGAAAAATACTTATAATAAAGATAATCATAGAGTAGATATTGCTGGAGAAATTAAGGATATCGAACGTATGACTAAAGAAGATCTATATGCCTGTTATGAGAACTTTTATCAACCCCAAAATATGTTCTTATTAGTAGTAGGTAAATTTGATTTAGAACGTACTAAGCAAATAATAAATGAAATGTTAAAACCTTTGAAAAATAAAACAGAAAAAATGCCTAAAATAAATTATGAAAAAGAGAAAAAATCAGTAAGACGTGAAAAAGAAATAGTTCCATTTAATATTAGTATTCCAAAAGTTATGATGTCTTTAAAAACGGAAAGAATAAAATTTGATATAAAAGATGAAATAAAATTAAATATTTATTTATATATAATTACTTCAGTTGCCTTTGGAAACAGTTCAACATTTAAAGAACGAGTAACAAATGATAATCTTTTAACTAAGTTCTATACAGATACAGAAACAATCAAAGATTATAAAACAATTTATTTCTATGCAGAAAGTGCTCATCCTGATGAGCTACTAAACGAATTAAAAAGAGAATTTGATAATATTACAATAACTAATGATGATTTAGAACGTTATAAAAAGGTTCTTATTGCTTCAGAAATAAAGCAAGCTGACTCAGTTGATGCATTAACATCAAGTTTTACTAATGATATATCAAGATACGACAAAATAGTAGAAAATCCTATAGAAATATATAGAAGTCTAACTATAGAAGAATTAAATAGTGTATTATCATCAATTGATTTCCAAAATAGAGCAGAAGTTACCTATGTACCTAAAAATATGAAAAGCTTAGTAGAAGAATAAGAAAATGCTTAATACTTAATATTAATAAGTATTTTTTTAATAATTATTTACATTATAAAAGGGCTATGCTATGATAAA
This sequence comes from uncultured Bacilli bacterium, assembly GCA_910576925.1. GTDB lineage: Bacteria > Bacillota_I > Bacilli_A > RF39 > UBA660 > UBA2730. The sequence goes on from CAJTKB010000023.1 coordinate 23,062, forward strand.
AGGCGGCAGAAAGAAGGGCTCACTATGGAAACAATTGATTTAGTACAATATGAAAAGAAGATAAAAAAAGAAATTTCTAAAAAAGTTTATAGACAATTATTACTAAAATTAAGATTAGAAGGATTTTCATCTCTTTTTGATTTTAACTTAATAAAAAATATTATATTTAGAAATAATTATAGTGAGACTATAAAACTAGAAATTGCTAATGTAATAGTAAACAGTGATATGTATAAAAGTTTAGAAGAAGAGTATTATAAATACTTATCAAAAATAGCTATCTTTTTTAAAGAACAGGGAATAAATGATGGTCTTGGAATAGCATTATTTTTCCAAGAATTATTAGATAGCGGAAACTTATCATACAATAGAAAACATAGTTACAATTACGATATGACTAAGAAAGATTATATAAAGCATAAACTAAAATTTGAAAATGAACTTTTAGGTTCCTATGTTATAACAGGAAGTTCTGTATGTAGGCATATGGCTTATCTATTAACAGATTTAGAAAATAGGTTAGAAAAAGAAGCTTATAATACGAATGTATTTATAGAAAATAATAATTTAATTACAAATCTGAAAAATAGTAATACAAATCATTCAGTAGTATTAATAATTGATAAAGACCTATTATTTGCTTATTGCCCAACTAATAAGAGAATACTCGATGTTAATATTGATAGTAAAACTAGTTATTATTATGATTATAGTTATTTTCATTTAACTAGTATTAGAGAAAAATATAAGGAATATTATCATAACTATATTGCGCCAATTGATAATAACTATGATATAGAAGAGATATATAATAATTATATATATAGAAAATTAAATGAAGAGAAATTAACGAAAAGAAAAATACAAATATCACTTCAATTTTTAGATGCACAAACAAATGGTAGTATAGATAATTTTTATAATAGAATAAAAAGTGATATAGATTTAATAAATCAAAAGATATATGAGTTAACTCCACAAGAAAAAGGTAAAGTAAAGAAATTAATAATTAATTAGACTCACGCTGAATTTCAAGTAGAAAGTGGAATTTTTGATAAAAAAGTGTAAAGTAATGC
>CAJTKB010000024.1 GCA_910576925.1 uncultured Bacilli bacterium
TATATCATATTTTATGTTATCTAACAATTGTTAAAGCTTCTTGCAATTAAAAGATCAGATTATAACCTATATTTATTAGATAAATTTAGTTCGATTATTATAGTATTATTCAGTATTCATGATTTTACAAGAGATGTTATGCTGGCTCCCTTAGCTTCTGATAATTAATAATAAAGAGTCATATTTAATGTAAATATTATTTGTAATAAAAGAATAAAAACCTTAATAGAAAGTAATGCTTCTTAAGAAAAATAGTTAAAAAATTTATATAGCTTATTATTTAAATATTGTCTTTAGTCTTTAAATTAAATGCGATATCACAATTTTGTTATATACTTATTAATTAGATTTAGTATATTTTACTCTTTTATACAATTCCATAATTATCAGTATAGTAAATGATAACAAAAATAAATGTATTAGATTGATATATGGTATAGGTTTTATTTTTAATATATTTGCAAGTATTGGAACTTCCATCATTATAATATGAAGAATGACTGATATTATTATACCACCAAGCATTAATATATTACTGTTTAATGGTACACTGAAACATGATTTTTTTTCACTTCTGCAATTGAAAACATGAATATTTTGAATAAATACCATTAATGCCATAACGTAGCTTCTTGCTAATTCTATCTCAATATTTGCAATTTTAATTAAGTAATACCAAACGAAAAATACTAAAAGTCCAATAATTAAACCTGATATTAAAACCTCTTCTAATAAGTTTTTATCTAATAAATTTTCACTTGTATTTCTTACTTTATCTTTCATAATTTCCTTTTCGGCTTTTTCAAAAGATAATGATAAATCTTGAATACCATCTGTTACTACATTCAACCATAAAAGTTGTATTGCTATAAGTGGAAGAGGCATATTAAATAAAATGGATAATGTAAAAAATATTACTTCTGAAAAACCACAAGAAATTAAGAAAAATATTATTTTTCGAATATTTGAATATGCAACTCTACCCTCTTTAACGCCATTTACTATAGAATTAAAGTTATTATCTATAATTATCATTTTACTTACATCTTTAGCTATATCTGTACCACTTCCCATTGCAATACCAATATTAGCACTTTTAAGTGCTGGAGCATCATTTACACCATCTCCTGTAACTGCTACAAATTCACCACTTCTCTTAAGTGAATTAACAATTTCCAGCTTCTGTATTGGTGTTACTCTTGAAAATATTCTTTTGCTTTTGACAAATTCATCAAACTCTCTTTCACCCTTTTTTAAATATTCTTCTGTTTCTTTTCCAGTTGTAACAAAGTTATATTCTTTTGCTATATTTAGTTCTTTTCCTATTGAAAAAGCTGTTAATGGATGATCTCCTGTGATCATTAATACTTTAATACCAGCTTCTCTACACTCAGAAACAGCATTTACTACTTCTTTTCTAATTGGATCAATAAAGCCTACCATTCCTATAAAAGTTAAGTTTTTTATATCTTTTTCTGTATAATTATCCTTTTTAGGAATTTCTCCAGTAGCAATTGTTATAACTCTATAGCCTTCTTTTGCAAGACTATCATTTTGTTTATTTAGTATTTCCTGATCAAACTTTTTCAAAAGATTTATTTTATTACAGAAATTACTAACCTTTTCAATAGAACCTTTAATAGTACAATATGTTTTTCCTTCCTTTTCATAAAAAACAGCTGAGTATTTATTTTCTGACTCGTAAGCAATAGTTTGGAGTATTTTAATTTCTTTAGTATCTACTTCTAATTTATGACCAAGTACTAGAAAGGCAATGTCTATTGAGTCACCTATCATCTTATTATTATCTATTTTAGCTTCGTTGTTTATAGTTCCGTATAACGCTATTTCTTTGGCAAATTTTAAATCTTTATTTCCTTCAATTTTACCAGTTAATTCGTAACCTGTACCTGAAATATTGTACTCTGTGTTATCTGGTAATAGTATCTTTTTGGCTGTCTGTTCATTTACAGTAAGTGTTCCTGTTTTATCTGTTGCGATTACAGTACAGCTTCCTAAAGCTTCTACAGAATTTAATTTTTTTACTACGACATTTTTCTTTGCCATTTTACTTGAAGCTATAGTTAGAGCCATAGTCAGTGCTAAGGATAATCCTTCTGGCATTGCTGATACCGATAAGGCTACTACTGATAAAAATATTTCGTTATATGGTACTTTTTTAGTTATTAATAATATAGAAATTATAATAGCGACGATTAGTACTAATATACTAATTTGCTTAGATAATTTTTCTACCCTTATTGTAAGCGGAGATTTTTCATCTTTTGAATTATTAATACTATTAGCTATTTTTCCTATTTGAGTATTGATTGATGTTTCAACAACTATAGCCGTAGCTCTTCCTTTTACAATTGTCGTTCCTGAAAAAAGCATATTAGACTGTTCTGATAGAGATAAGTCTTTTGTTTTAATAATATCATTTATTTTTTCTACTTGAATACTTTCTCCTGTTAAAATAGACTCATCTACCATTAGGTTTTGGCATTCAATTATTCTAAGATCAGCACTTACTTTGTCACCTGATTCTAAATATACTATATCTCCTAATACTAAATCTTCTGATTTAATTTTTATTTTTTTATTATTTCTTAATACTGATACTTCAAGAGGTACAAGCTTTGTTAAATTATCCATTGTATTATTGGCTTTATTTTCTTCATATGTTCCTATTATAGCATCTATTAAAATGATAAATAAAATAGCAAATGCATCAAATGTTTCTCCTACTATAAATGATGAGATAACAGCTACTAAAAGTAAGATAATTATTGGATCTTTAAATTCGCTAAAAAATATTTTTAGTAGACTCTCTCTCTTACCTCTAGGTATAATATTTTTTCCATATTTTATAAGTCTATTTTCTACTTCTTTATCATTTAGCCCTTCCATAGATGAATTTAATTCTTTATATATTTCTTTAATATTCTTTTGATACCATTTGTTTTCCATATATTCTCCTCTATCTTATTAACTAGTATTATTATATAGCATATTAAAGTTTTAATAAATATTTTTTATTTATATTTTTATAATATTAAACTCACTAATTTATTTGAATTTTAAAGTACTTATAAATGAGTACAAAAAAAGACAATTATTCATTATTAATGATTTGTCTTTTTTATTTAAGTTATATTACTTAAGTGTTGGATAACCTAGTGTTTTAACAGTATTTGTATTCCAAACTTTAGAATCTAGTTTTACATTATTTATATAGAAGTTTGGATTAGTTACATTTTCAGTAGTTGCTGATAAAACTTTAGTATTATTATTAGCATTAATATTAGTTGCACTATTAGATGCACTATATTCATATACATTAGTTGAACCATTTAGTACGCTACTTGTTCCTGCTATTCTGTAGGAATTAGTACCAGTACTTAAACTTATAGAGTTTTCGATAATACTATTTCCTGAATTTGGTCCACCTATAATACCACCATTTCCTGTTCTACCATTACCTACAATTTCAGCTTTTGTAACACTTGTTTTAATAACAGCACCTGATGATAACCATCCAGTTATTCCTCCTACTCTTGAACCTAAATTATGCCATAATGTTCCTTGAATTCTTCCTGTTATAAGAATATTTTCTACTGTACCACTATTTAGTTGTCCAGTAAGTCCTCCTATAGTATTATTTGCTTTTATATTTACATTTGTTATAGCTATTTTATTTATTTTACTAGAAGAGATAGTTCCTGATAATCCTCCAACTTGTCCTGCATTATTAGAAATTGAAGAATTATTTATGGAAATATTTTCAAGAGTTGCATTAGTAATAGTATTAGCAAAAATACCTTTAGCTGAACCGCTAGTAACTGCCGAGTTTTCTACCTTTAAGTTTTTAATAGTTCCTTTTACAGTACCAAATAGAACGTCTTTAGCATTAGAAATTTTATGATTATTTCCATCAATACTTCCACTAAATGTTCCTGATACTATTGGATTTCCTGTTGCACTTATACCAGTTAAGTCGATATCGTTCATTAAAACATATTGTTTTTTTCTTCCAACATCACTTTTTCCAATAGCTAGGAAATCTTCTTTAGTTTTTATTTCAGTTGATCTAGTTGTTATTGTATCATCACCAAATTGTGATGTTAAACCACTTTTTGATGCTATAGCTGGTACATTGATATTAGATTTATTAACTCTTATATCTCTAAGTATTAAATTTCTACTACTTACAGCGATTGATGCATTAACATTATCAACATAGTCAGGTTTTTCTATTGTAATATCTTTAATAGTTGCATAAACAACATTGTTAAATAATGTATATTTCATACCTGTCATCTTATGACCATTACCATTTATAGTACCAATAAATCTATCTGCTATATAATAAGAGTTTTCTGAAGTAATTCCACTAAAATCTATGTCTTTATCTAATCTATAATTACCAACAGGATTTTCTTTTACAAGTTTAATTAATTGTTCTGCTGAAGTTATAGACGTCTCTTTTGGACTATTGTAAATTCCTCCTAATGTAAAATCATTTGTTGTTCTTTTAATAGTTCCATAGAATAGTTTTCTTACATTTTGACTTACATTTAAGTTACCATTTTTGGCATCATTTTTTAGTGCTGTTTCAAAGTAATCTGTTAATTCCTTATAGTCAAAATATTTTATTTTACTTAAATTTTCTTCTACTGTTTTATAACGACTCATTTTGTATTTTTTCCAAGTCATTGTATCATCGCCAGTTATTTTTCTGATAGCATCTAAGTCGTTATTACTCTTACGAGACATATATGTCATATAACCAGCTTCATAGCCTTTATATCCTAACATCTCAAAGCCTGTATTTTTGAAAGTATTTGTATCTGCTGTTCCTTTATCATTATTTGGCTTATACCAATAGAGATTGTGGAAAGAATCATAACCATAACTTCCATTCCAAGTATGTGGAGATGAACCAGTTCCTCTTAATATTATATGATTATCCCATAAGTCTTCCATTGTTTTTAAATTCATCTTTTTAAAATCGTCTGCTGTTAGTCTTACATATTTAGTTCCAAAGTAAGAGACATTGGTTGGATGTTGAGCTTGAGTTGCGATTTTTGCTTGTTCTTCTGGAGTTAGTCTTAAGAAAGCTTGTCCTGCAAGATACTCTAACACATAGCCTGTTTCAAACATTTCTTTATAGTAACTGTGAATTTTTTCTGGACTATTAATTCGTTCATAGCTTAAATTGTTAGTTATTTCTGTAGCAAGGTCATAATTCTTATATAAGTTATACATCATAGCGCCATCACTTGCCTGTTGTCCTATATTACCATCAGCGTGAGACTCTGCTCCTGTTTCATTTCTTCTTCCTTTACCACCATAGAAATATCTTCCATCTTGGTTATGTGCTGTCTCGTGAGTATAGACATAGAAGTTAAAGTCTCCACCTAAAGCTTCATAAACAATCCAGTAAACATTAGTTCCGTTAGCATATGCTCCTGAACCGTTGGCTGCTCCCCAGTGTCCTACAGCTTCATATACCCATTTCATAACTGGATCTTTAGTTGTTCCAGCAGCTTGTGTTCCAGCGTTTGCCTTATCACTAGCTGGGAAGTTAAATCTAGTATCAAATTGAATATTTACAAATGAGTTTAAAATATTAGTAGAATTTGGAATAAATGTTGATGATACCCCATAGAATAAGCCTACTTTTTCAGCATATGATTTTACTAGATTATACATTCTTTCTCGTTCTTTACCATCCTTTTTTAGGTATGTTGAATAACGATTCATACTACCAATAACAAGTTGTGATGGAACTGTTATTAAGTACATATCTTCTTGTGGTGCTGATAGTATTGGTAAAATCATCTGATTATTTGGTTTTGTTAATATATCCCAAACACGATATTTTATATTATTATCAATTGCACTTATTGCTGGTTGCTCATATAAAATTCCTTTGAAGTGATCCTTCATCCAATCACTTGGATCACTATAACCATTTATTGTATGCATTAAGTATGCTAGGAAGTCTGGTAAGCTTAATCCTGTTTTACCTTTTAAATAACTGTTATAGAAACCGTGAGTGTTATTTGTACTACGATTTGTTGTATTAATTACACAGTTTATTAAATAGTTTTCATCCATTGTATTATTTATTAGATAACCATTATAGAATAGGAAATCGCTTATTTTAACTCCGTCTAAGTCCATATGATACCATTTGTCATAGTAATTATAAGCATATAATATTTTTGTTAAAAGCTCATTTGTCATCTTGTTTTCTATATTTTTCTTTATTATTTTATTAGAACTATAAGTAGGAATATCATCATCATTCATTAAGTAATTTATAATGATATTTCTAATATTTCCTTTAACACTTTCATTATAGTAATCTACATATAGTCTACTTTCATTTTCACTTGTGATATTTGCAATATTAGTTGCATAATCAAGAGCTGAAGCAATATTTGTTAATTTATCAATTATAGAATTATCTATATTAGATAAATAGTTATGAAATTGATATTCTATATTTAATTCTTTTATTTTGTATACTGCAACTACTTCATCTATTGTTATTGTATAATTTACGTTTACTACTTCACTTTCTCTATCTTCATATACTATACGTATTTTCTTTAAGTTAGCTACTTCATTTTTTCTTAAACCTGGAATTAGTTTTCCTGTTTCAGTAAGTGGTACAATAAATTTGATCTTAGAGTTCATTAATTTTGATTTTTTATCTATTAGATTTGCTTTTTCTAACCAAGCTTTAGTATCAGCATATGGCATTAATTTAGATAAGTTATAGTATAATATTTCGTTTTCTTTTTGATAATTATTATTTGTTCTTATTTCTCCATAGTTTGGAATGTTGTTTTTGTTTTCTTTTATTTCATATTCATTAACTGTATTTGGTAATGGGTCCTTTTTTAGTATAGGAAGAGTATTATGGTCTACTATTTCTAAATTCCAAATATCTTCAGAAAATCCTAGTGTATTTTTATAGAAATCCTTATCATATATATCATCAATACTTTTTATTGGTGAATTATTATTTGCTATATTAGTTGTACTATTTGATTTTGAATACTCATAAACATTTTTCATTCCGCCTACTGTTCCAAAACCAGCAATACGTGATGAGTTTCCTGATGATAGACTTACAGAGTCTTTAACTAAAGGATTCCCTCCACTTGGTCCTCCAATTAGTCCTCCATTTCCTGTTCTATCTACAGCTTTAATAGTTACATTTGTATAACATTTTTCTATTTTTGTTCCACTATCCCAACCAGTTATTCCTCCAACTCTCGCACCTAGTCCATGATATATCGTTCCTTCAAGAGTACCTGTTACATAACAATTTTCTACTATACTTCCTCCACTCATTTGACCAGCAATTCCACCGATTGTATTGCTTGCTTTGATATTTACTGAAATAGCTGAACTTTCTTTAATAGTGGAATTTGTTATATTTCCAACAAATGCTCCTACTTGATTTTGACCATTACTTAAACTTGAGTTTACAATATATGTATTTTGTACTGTAGAATTTCCACTAATACTATTTGCAAGTATTGCCTTTGAGTTATTAGTGATTTTAGCATTTTCAATTACTAAATCTTTAATAGTAGCACCATTTAGACTTGCAAATAAAACTGTTGGTAAATTAATTATCTTATGGCCATTACCATTTAATGTACCTTTAAATGCTTGTGATATTGCTGCAGTTGTTGTACTAATAGATGAGGCATCAATGTCTTCTGTTAACTCAAATTTTCCGTTTGGATTTTCATTTATCTTTTTAAATAGTTCATCTGCTTTTTTAACTAGACGATGTTCTCCATCTTTATCTATATATATAATTGGGAAAGAGTATTCATTTTGTCTATTATAAGTTTTTCCATCTTTATTATACATTATGAAGTTTTCTTGATCTAAAACAACCATAAGTTTATTAGATGTACTATCTTTTTTGATTTCTTTAACATTAGCATAGTATGTTGGAAGGTTTTTCATATTAACCTTTACATAGTAGTTTTCTAAATTTGTTGGAATACCTGAGGTAATATTTAAAGTTTCTATTTTTTCATCATTATAGTAAAGTTCTGTACTAATAACATCTTTTAGTTCTATAACATCAGTTGAAATTATCATTTCTTTATTTAATAGTTCTTTATTTTCATAGTTATTAGTATTATCATTTTTATTTGAATCTAAGTCATAGTTTGCAATTATTTTAGCATAGTAATATTCAATACTGTTTGTCTTTAATCCTACTTCTACAATATTTTCTTTAGCTTTTAATTCTTTAGTTATTAAAGTGTTTTTTCCATCAGTTACAGTTATTGTAGCATTTTTTAGGGAGTTATCATCATCTTTTAAATTGAATTTTATACGTAAGTTGCCATCTTCTGTTTTCTCATAGGTGAAACCTTCTACTGTTGGAGTGCTTTTTAATACGTCTATTGATACACTATTATTTTTGTTAATATCTATTTTTTTGGTATTATTAAGTGTTACTGATTCTATTTTTAATGTTTCTACTCCACTTTTTTCTTTAGCTTTTAACTCTAGAGAATATGTATTATTATTCTTTGTTAATTTATATGTTTTTCCGTTTACTGTTGCATATTCTGGATAGAATTTACTTATATTAGTACTTGTAAAGCTTAATATTACAGTATCTCCTTTTTGATAGTAAGTTGTTGCGATATTGTCCTTGTTAGTTGTTTTTATATTATCTATTACTAATTTGTAATCTGCAATTAACTGTATTATTTTATTAGTTAATACTTTATCTTTTACTTCTACTTTAGAATTACTATCACGTGTATATGTAACTTTGATTTCTAAGTTATATTCTTTAGCATTTTCTAAATTAAACTTTAGACTATTTTTATTTTGAACAAGTTCTTTTTCAATAGTATTTACTCCATCTGTTAAAATTGCTTTTCCACTTGTAAAACTATTATCATTATCTACTATATCAAAATTTAATGTTACTTCATTGTTATTGATATCATCTATTTGTTCAAAATTATCAACAGTTGGAGCATCTTTTAAAATATCTACTTTTACTTCTTCTTTTACTTGATCTTCAACATTATCACTATATATTAATTTTGTAGTAGTAAGATTATATATACCACTTTTATCTCCTACTTCAAGTGTTACTTCGTATGTATTTTTATTTGTTTTAGTAGCAATACAATCTAAATCATTAACACGAATTTTTGCAATACTTTCTAGTTTATTACTTTCTATATCGTATGTAAGAGTAACTTTACCTTTTTTTTCTACGTATTCTTTATCTATACTTATTTTAGTAATTTTTGTTCTAGGTGAAGCTTTGATAGTTTGTTCAAATAAAACTTTATCAACTTGATCGTCTTTAGCTTCTCCTGTTTGATTTATAGTAGCGATAAGTTTAGCTTTGTAACTAGAAGTTATTTTAGTTGTTAGAGTTTTTGTAATATCTCCTGCTTTTTTTAATTCTTCTTTAGTTAATTCTTTTCTGTCTATTTCTAATCCTTCAGCATTATATAATACAATATAAGCACTTTTTATAGCATCATCTTCATTTTCTAAGTTGAATTTTACTGTCATATTGTTATTTTCTGTATTTTCGTTTAATGTTATATCTTTTACTGTTGGATATCTTTTTATTATGTTAACAGATACAGAATTTTTTTCTTTAAGTTCAAATTTCTTTCCGTTATTTAATATTACTTCTTCTATTTTTATTTTTTGTGAGCCTAATTTATTAATTTTATCTACTTGTACTACATATGAATTATCACGTTTTTCTACATTATAATTTTTTCCATTGATTTTTGCAGTTGTAGGAATAAACTTAGTTATATTAGTACTATCAAATCTAAGCTCTATTTTTTCATTACTTTCAAATGTCTTATTTTCTATATTATTTTTATATGTTTTTATATTTGTTAGTTTGAAGTCATAATTTATTATTAATTGTAATTCTTTTTCATTATAAATATTTCCTGTATGATTTTCTTCTTTATCTAAAGTATTAGTTGCTAAATCGTAATTAATAATAATATTAGCTTTATATTTTTTCTCATCATCTACATCTATTTCTATTTTGTTAGTACCTTTTTTTATAGTTGTTTCTTTTATAACTTTAGAATTTTCATCTGTTACTTTTAGTGTTGCTGAAGTTATACTATTATCTTTGTCTAGAATGTCAAATGATATATTTAATTTAGATTCTTTGACATTTTCTGATACTTTGTAGTTTTCAATAGTTGGTATTTCTTTTAATACGTCTACTTTGATTGAATAATCTACTTTTACTCTTTTTTCATTATCTAATAACACTTCTGTAAAGTTATATTCTTTAATTCCTGCTAAATTTCCAGCATTTACTTTTACAAGATATTCGTTTACATTATCTTTACTTTTTTCTATGTTATATTCTTTGTTATTTATTACTACTTTTTCAATAGTTGATCCGTAATCTACTTCTCCAATAAATTTTAGGGTTATATCATTATTTTTATTTGGATAGTAATTATCTAGATTGCTATTTGATAATATTACATTATAATCTAGACTTTTCTCTAATTTTTGTACTAGAAGTGTAAGGTCCGTAACTGTTAGCTTTCCGTCACTATTAATATCACCATTTTCTAGATATTCATCTAATAAATCTCTAGTATGAATTAGGTGTAGTTCAATTAGTCTTACGTCTTCATAGTCTATTTTGGAGTCACCATTTACTTCTCCTTTTTTTGAAAAATCGTAAGAAGCTGCAAATACTGTTCCACAAAATTGCATAAGAATAATTGAAGTAACTATTAGCATCGCAATTTTCTTGTTTCTTTTATTATTATCGTCTTCTTCATTATCATCTTCATCTTTTTGTCTTTTCCAAATTAAGAACATAATAAAGAAAATTATTTCTATTCCAATAACTAGAAAAGCCCAAATGTATGTTGATTTAGTTTTTTCTATTTCACTTTCTTTTTCTTTGTTATCTCTATAATAATCATAAACTTCATCATCATCTTTTTCTGTATCTTCTTTATTTTGATTAGTAGCATCTGAATTATAGATATCATTATTTTCGCTATTTTTATTTACTATTACTACTCCATATTGTCTTTTAATTGTTGGAATTTTAGAAGTAGTAGTATTTGTTTGTCCTCCTTGATTGTCACTTGGAATTGTTGCTTGTTCTTTTATAATATCTACTGATATAGTTTTATCATCAATTTTTAAATCTTTTTTTCCTTCTGAGGTTGTTATGTCTTTTATTTTTATATTAGTCTTACCATAATAGGTAGTATTTTTTACTTTAAGAGTTATTTTTACTACATTTTCTGGATTTTTACTTCCAGCTTTTTTAATCGCAACAAATTCACCAGTTTTTCTATTATATTCTAACTGTTCCCATTTATTTAGATTTGTAAAGTTTTTAATGTTTACTTCTTCAAAAATATTTTTATCGTAATCTAGAGTTGCTTTATACGCATTAACTCCCTTTTCTATTTCTACATAATTCTCTAGTTTTAGTGTAACAGTTAATTCTTGTCCACTTTTTAATTCTTTTGTATTTAAATTTAAGCTTGCTCCAATACTAGTTTCTGCAAAAACTGTATTTATTGACATAAAAAATAGCATTACAAAAACTATAAAATAATGACTTAACTTTTTCATATTATAACCCCCACTAAATTTGTTTTCTTATTATACAGCATTTTTTACATTTTGTCAAATATTTTTAGTAAAAATGTGTAAACACACTTGACTTTTTCTTTATGAATTGATATAGATATTTTACTAATTATTATTTATTCTAAACAAAAAAGTATCAACTATTTTGGGTGATACTAATTTCATAATTCTATTTAATGGTTACCTCTTAATTAATTCTATCATTTATATATTTATCTAATAAATTAATAACATTTTTAATGCCTAATATTAAAATGTTTTAATTATGCTTTTTTAAGAAAAAAAGCATAGAAATTAATCTCGTAAATTCTATGCATTATAAGTTATTTGGCTATTTAAATATATCATCATTTTTAATTTTTTTCAAATATTTTGTGCTATATTTAGTAATTCAAACTAATAATATCAAAACAAAAGATAATAATGTTAGTTAATTTTAATAATAAAACAATTTCCTTAAACATCATTAATGCTTTAAATATATAATATATTACAATCATTCCTCTAATATTACGTAGTTAAAAAGGATAATATTGATTATCAAAGAAAATTATATAATTTAAGTGGCTTTTTGGATTTTTAACCAAATTTATTATGTTTCTCAAAATTTTCGGAATTGCTTGTTGATAAGATTTCAAAATTGTTAGCATAAAAATTATCAATACTAATATAAATTTGGTTAACTCTCTCGACTTGTTCAAAATATTCTAAAACCATAGGATCTTTTGAAAATCCACTCATTTTAGATGTGACATCATTTCTTAAAAGATAATCAATTTTATTTATTGCATCTACTAAATTTTCAAAATTATCTTCACCAATATATTTTATAAGTTCTTGTGGTTTTGCATTAACTTTAGCATTAATAACTTGCTTTCTAAACTTTTGTATTAATGGCTTTAATAGATTTTTAGTAATTAACCTAGTGTTGCGATTACTTATATTCAATAGTGTTGATGTAAATTCTTTTGGTTCAATTAAGTAAATTCCCTGACTTTGAAGATACTCAAGTGCTTCCATTATAATCATATCATTTAATGTTTCATTAAATCTTTCATATTTTCGAAAAGATTTATCATATGGATTCTTTGTACATTTTTTTTGGTCACCTAAATCATCCATTGATTCAAAACCACATCCATTATGATTTTGATCTATAATATGCTCACATTCATGCATAAAATTGAATGACAATCTTCCTCCATCACCTTCCCTAATTGTGTAAAACATTACTGATATAAAGTCATTATTCTTTGTAGCTCCATTCCCTAAAATACATACTATTTTATTTTTTATACCATTATAAACCGCTTCAAAATTATTTTGCTTATTACCCAACATCCCTATTATATCTAGAAAATCTTTTCTAGTTGTATAATATTCTCTAAGTGCTTCTTCGTATTTTCTTTTTCTAGTTGAAGAAATATATTTAATTAATTCTTCTGAAGGTATATATCTTTTAATAGATTCCTGATTTAAAAAATTTAAATGTTTAATACCATCTTCTATCGAATGAATTTCAAACACATCATCATTTGATAGAGTAACTCCTAAATTTTCCAAATATTCTAATTGCTTTAATAATATATGGTTTTTATCCATTTTTTCTTTATAAGATAATTTATCATCATAGGATATGAGTTTCTCCATCTTTTCTGTTTGAAAATATTCAATCATAGATAAAGAGGCAATGTCATTGGAACCTAATATGATATTCTGCTGTTCTTCAAATGTTTTTGAAACGATATTTTCTCTTACATATGATGGTAATTTAGAAAAAACTTCTTCAAACATTTCTTTTTTCTTTTTTTGTAAAATCTCTTTTTTTCTTTCTTTCTCATACTCAATATATTCTTCGTAAGGTAGTAATTGGCTTGCCCAATTATTATACTCAGATAATAATTTTTCATAAACCATATTTAACTGATTAATCTTTTTTAATACTTCCAAATATTCTTCTGTTTCAGTAAAGCTATTAAAATTTTCTTTCGTTATTTGTTCAAGTCCACTACCAAGAATATAGTTAATTATCTTTAGTTTGTTTAATAATAATTTTTCTGGATTTTCCTTATTGTTACTATTAAAAGCTCGAAGTGGCGCATAATAATCTGCATCTCTAAAAAAGCCTCTTATATTACCAATATAGTTTTCTAATAACTCTTCAATATCGTCATCTAAATCTAATCGTTTAGTATAATCTATCTTTTTATAGGATGAAACATCTACTCCAATTTCATCTAAAAATCGAATAACAAATTCGCGAGCTTTACATACTCTTATATACCCTATATATTCACTTAGCCCTTCAACATCAAAATATGGAATAATTAAAGCACTTTTAATTTTTTTGGAAATTATTGAATAATATTCCCCCCCATATACTTTAGTAAAAGCCTCAATAATATATGGCAATAAACTCTTAATATCAAAATTTAAATTATCCATTTTGACTCTCCATAAATTAAATTCTGATTAAGTCTTTCAAATGCTTCAAAATTGGTAGGATAATTTGATTTACCATAAAATTCTTTTTTGCTATCATCAATATAAGTAATAGATAATTTCCAATAATCACCATCTATTATTTTTGTATCAATATATTTTTCTTGCCAGTTATCTATAATATTAAAAAGCAATTCTAAATATTTAAAAATTACATTATTATCTATTGTTTTTGAAATATCTTTATATAAAATTTTACTTTTATTACTAATATAAATTTTTAAACTTTCATCGTTTCTTTCAAAAATTATACTTTTAACGCCCATCATAAATCTCACCTATAAATGATTATATCACAGTATTCAAAAATTACTAACATACTTAACAAAATTTAGAACTCTTAATAAAAATTTTATAACAACTATTATACCTTCTATAATTTAGGAGTGAAAGTTTTTGCGACTAGGTAATATATTTTTATATTATGATTGTGTAATAAAAAAACTAATAGAAGTAAAATTAACAATCAGTATGCTTTTTTCAAGTTATAATCATAAAAAAATAGATATATTACTAATATTTGTTGTTTATTATTAGTTTATCTATTTTCTTCACTTTTTAACATTATTTATATAGAATTACTAGCTATATTTTATTAGCGAAATAGCTATATTTAAACATATATTTACTTTATTTCTTTAATAAGTGCAATTAATATAAAGAATAGAAACAAAACTATTAATGGGCTAATTAGTATTAGAACTTCACTTATTTCTCTGTTAATAATATATAGTGTAAGCATTAAGCATTCCTTTTAATAATATTTTTACTACAAAAATATGTTATTAGGAAATATCCTCCATAAATTATAACTATGAATATTCCTGTCATTATAATAGAAGGTAATAATTGTTCATTTCCAAACGTTTCTAAAATATAGTTTGCAAATAACATACCAAATATGGAATGAATAATTGCTATTAGTAAAGGAAAGATAAAGAAGATAGCGATTTGTCTGAATAGTGCTTTATTAAGCATTTTCTCATCGGTTCCAATACGTCTTAACATTATGAATCTCTCTTTATTATCACTACTTTCTGATAACTCTTTTAAGGCTAGAATGGCAGCACTTGATATTAAGAAAATAATTCCTAGATATAAACCGATAAATGTCACCATAGCACCTAGTCCAATACTTGACTCTGCTATATCTATTTTACTATTAAATGAAATTGTGCTTGTGTCCTCCCACATTTTTTTTGATAGTTCTCGAAGGTACGAATTAATTTTATTTTTTTCTTCTTTATTACTTGTTTTATAATTTGCAATTAAACCTTTATATCCTATTTGGTATTCATTTACGGCGTTATCTGGTACTATTATAATTCCATCATTAATATGATTAGATGATATTTCTATAAAACCAGGCATACATTTTTGATATTTTGGATAATAGTTCTTATCATTTATTTTTATATAGGAGTTATCCTTTAATGATTCATTTCTTATTTGTATCATACTGTCAAAATCAGCAATAATTAAGTATTCATTATTTTTTAAAGTGTATTGTTCATTTCCATATAATTTTGCTATTTTGTTATAGTCGCTTAGTTTTACAATGGTTTCTAACTTATCATAATTTAGGTATTTATATTGTGATAAAAGACTATCTAATCTTTCTCCAAGAGTACTTGCTAGTGTTAAATTATCTACTTTGTATATGTTAAATTCAATTATATCTTTTAAGTTTTTTTCTACATCAAAGTTATTTATGGATAAAGTTTCTTTAACTGATATTTTATTATCTTTAAGAATCTTTTCATTATCTGTATCTCTACTTATTATTTTGGTAAATTCTACATCTACTGGAGCAAGTTTTTCTATATTAGTGGTCATAGAATTTTTTATGGATAAGGCTGATGATAATACACAAATTGTTATAAAAAGCATTAAACAAATAATAGTCATTGAAAATACAGTAGTATTAATTTTACTGCTAAATTGTCTTAGTGTAAAACTGTTTAATCCCTTATAATATATTTTTTTCATACTCATAAATATTCTTAAGAGTAAGCCTGATAATGAAAAGAAGATAAAAAATGTTGATATTATTCCCATAATTATAGGAATAAATATTTTGTCAGCACTATCTAATTTATCAATACCACCTGTTACTAGATAGTAAGCATACCCTAAAATCGTTGCTGAAATTATAAATATTATGGTGCATATAACAGGATTTTTTAGTTTTATTTTTTCTGATTTTCTTTTAGAATGTAACAAATCAATTAGTTTACATTTGCTAATATTTATAGTGTTAAATATCATTACTAGTAAATACATTATTCCAAAGTAGACTAAGGTTTTAATGATAGCTGATTTAGATAGAACGAAAGTAAATTTAGTAAGATCTGCTTCAAACATACTGGCAACTAGTATACTCATAAATTGAGATAGTATAATGCCTATCCCAAGACCTACTATTAGAGAAATAAGACCAATAAATAGAGTTTCAAGAAATAAAATCATCGAAATGCGCCTTTTACTCATTCCTAAAGTTAGATATATTCCAAATTCCTTATTTCTTCTTTTAATTAAAAATCTTGAAGCATATATTATCAAAAATCCTAATATAAATGAAACGAAAACACTTACTCCTGATAAGATATTAGTCATAAGTAGAATTAGTTC
Source organism: uncultured Bacilli bacterium (assembly GCA_910576925.1). Lineage (GTDB taxonomy): Bacteria > Bacillota_I > Bacilli_A > RF39 > UBA660 > UBA2730. The sequence continues at coordinate 16,819 of CAJTKB010000024.1, forward strand.
TTTAGTTGACTCAGTGACATTGATCATTACTGATTGGCTTTCTATTGAGTTAAAAACATAGAAGATAGCAACGCCTAGTATTAAAGTAAAGAAATATATTGCATAGTCTTTAAAACTTTTCTTTATATTTTTAAGGGATAATTTACAAAGCATCATTCATATCCCCTCCAAGCAATGTTACTACATCAATAATGTTATCAAAGAATTCCTTTCTAGTTTTGTTAGCTCTATTTATTTCATTAAATATTTTACCATCTTTAATGAAGATTACTCGTGAGGCATAACTAGCCGTGAAAGCATCGTGAGTTACCATTAGTATTGTAGCTTTTACTTCTTTATTTAGATAATTAAATTTTTCTAGTAACATTTTTGAAGATTTAGAGTCTAGAGCCCCTGTTGGTTCATCTGCTAGAACAAGCTTAGGTTCCGTAATTATTGCTCTAGCTGATGCTACTCTTTGTTTTTGTCCTCCTGACATTTGGTATGGATATTTGTTTAGAATATTTGTAATGTCTAGTTCTCTTGCTACTTTTTTTATTTTCTCATCTAGTAACTTTATATCAGCATTTTGTATAGTTAAGGCAAGTGCAATATTTTCATATGCTGTTAGTGTGTCTAAAAGATTAAAGTCCTGAAAAATAAAGCCAAGAGACTCTCTTCTAAATCTATTTAAACTATTTCCTTTTAACTTTGTAATATCAACTTCTGATACGTAAATATGCCCTGATGTTACTTTATCAATCGTTGAGATACAATTTAGAAGAGTTGTTTTTCCACTTCCACTTGCTCCCATAATGGCAACAAATTCACCTTCTTCTACATCAAATGATATATTATCAATGGCTTTAGTTAAGGATGATCTGCTGCCATAATATTTTTCTATTTTTTCTATTTTTAAAATATTTTCCATAATATTTCTCCTTTCAAGTATCATAATAGTTTAAATATTACAATTTGTCGTTCGTTTAATATTATTTTGTATTACAATTTTGTAATACTATTTAACTACTTCATAATATTGATTATTGGAAAAAGTTATGTAAACTTTAGTATATTCGTTTTGAATGGATTCTATTTCTATTTTATGGCCTAATTTTTTACAGAGATTTTTAGCAATAAATAATCCAATTCCAGTAGACTTAGTTTTTATTCTACCATTATGCCCAGTAAATGATTTAAAAAACACTTTATTTATATCTTCTTTAGGTATTCCTATACCATTATCTTCTATTATTAATAATAACTTTTCTGTAGTTTTTTTGGTAGTTATTTTTATGTATGATTGTGAAATATTTTTTCTATATTTAATACTATTATTGATTATTTGGTTCAAGATAAACTCTAACCATTTTGAATCTGTGTAAATATTTTGTTCTACATTTTCAACTATTAAGTCTATCTTATTTTCTAATAAGTCTTGTTGATTTTTTAGAGCTATATCACATATCACTTTTTTTAAAGATACTTTTTTTATTAAGTAGTCTTTTTCTGAATTTTCTGATCTGACATAATATAAGACCTGTTCCACATAGTTTTCTATTTTTTTCATTTGTTCAATAGAAGTTTTATCAAATTTATTCTTATGATTATGTGCCATTAACATTAGAGATGAGATGGGTATTTTTACTTCGTGTATCCACATTTCTATGTATTCTTTAAATTCCTCCATTTGACTTTTAAAAACCCCTATATTTTCTACCATCGATTTATTAATGTCATATAAGGCTTGATATAATAATTTGCCTTCATAAAAATTAGGTGAGTCTATAGTTTCTAGGACTAGATAAGCTTTGTCTAGTCTTTCTATATTAATTAGTAGTTTATTATAAAATGACTTTTTTCTAAAATAATCTATTAAGACTATTATGATGTAGAAGAATATAAGTAAAGAAATGATAACTGTTATTAATGAATGATCTATTTTAAAAGCAAGAAGAAGGAGTAAAATAGAGATTAAAAGGACAATAAAAATAACTATTTCATACCATTTATCTTTTAGGTAATTTTTAAGTTTCATAATAGAATGTATCCTTCTCTTTTTCTAGTTGCTATTATATCTTTATATCCAAGGAGCATTAGTTTTGTTCTTAGTCTACTTATATTTACAGTTAGAGCATTATCATTAATGTATTCATTATTATCCCAAAGAAGAGTCATCAATTCGTCTCTTGTTACAAGATGTTCTTTTTTAGATATTAAATAGGAAAATATGAGCATTTCGTTTTTCGTTAGCATTATTTCTTTTGCTTTATTTTTTACTATTCCTTTACTGGTGTCTATCTCTAGGTCTTTATATGATAGTTTATCATTATAGTTTTCTACTCTTTTAAAAATTGCCCCAATATGAAGGAGTAATATATTAGGATTATATGGTTTAGTTATGTAATCATCTGCTCCGTAACTCATCGATAAGACTTCATCTGTTTCATCATTTCTACTTGTAACCATAATAATTGGAGTATCTATTTTTTTTCTAAGATTCTGTAATAGAATTTGTCCATTTATATATGGAATATTAATATCTAGTAGTATTAAATCTGGATTATAGGTATTTATTTCTTCCTCTACTTTTTCAAAATTCTCTATTATTTTAGCATTATATCCTGCATTAGTTAATAATTCTAGTAAGCCTTTGCTTACTGTTTGATCATCTTCTACTATGAATATTTTTTTCATAATTGTCTCCCTTATCTATAATATAATAACACAAAAAGAGGAGTTTAATCCTTACAACTTTGAAATATTATAGTTTTTTATAAGTACTATATTTTTATTTGTTTTTATACCAATTATTTATTACCAGTTTTTGCCATATTTTTTTCTTGATAATTATATTTTAATATGCTATTATGTATACAGATGAAGGATTTTCATACAATAAAAAGGATACATTTGATTATAGCCAATCAGATGCTTCCCATTAGTTTGGTAAAAAGCACTAGAATTCAACTGTAATTGAAATCAGGTGCTTTTTTATTTTAAAAGAAATATAAATATTTCTAAGAATAAGAGTAATATTATAACAAAGAAAATATATTCTCTTTTTAGCATAGAATCACTCCTTTCTATTTATAATGTATAAATAAAAAGGAAAGCTCCTGATATATTCAAATGTATCTATATAGATTATAACAAATATACATTTTGTAAACAATAGGTTAACTTAGAAAAGTATATTTTTATTTTAATATTTATCTAGGAAAGTATATTTTTCTTTATCTTTTAAATAGCCTAATACACAATCTAAATTGATATTATCGACACTTTTAAAAATATTATAGTCTATATTTTTATTTGTTTTTTTTAGTGTTTTTATTAGATTTTTTATTTCTTTTCTTTTACTTGTCTCATCATTTTTTTCTATATTTTCAGTAAATTTACAGGCACAATTAATAAATTCTAAATTATTATAATTACGCCAAGAAATAATATCTTCTTCTTTTACTAAGTATAATGGTCTTATTAATTCTAGCCCTTCGAAGTTTTCGCTATGTAATTTTGGAAGCATTGTTTTAATTTCAGCACCATAGAAGATAGAAAGCAAAATTGTTTCTATTACATCATCAAAATGATGCCCAAGAGCGATTTTATTACAACCCAATTCTTGAGCTTTATTATAAAGACAACCTCTTCTCATTCTAGCACATAAGTAACAAGGATGTTCACTATTTAATTTTTCAGCTACTTCAAAGATATCTGACTTAAATATTTCAATATTAATATTTAATAATTTTGCATTATAAAGTATCTTATCAAGATGATTTTTACTATATCCTGGGTCCATTACAACATACTTAGCCTCGAATTCTACTTTACCGTGTTTTTTTAGTTCTTGTATGCATTTTGCAAGGAGGAATGAGTCTTTTCCTCCACTTATACAAACCATCACTTTATCTGATTCGTTTATTAGCTTATAATCTCTAACTGCTTTTATAAATCTACTCCAAAGTTCTTTTCGGTATTTTTTTATAATAGTTCGTTCTATTTCTTGATATTTTTCCATATTTTCACTTCCTATTTATATTGTTTTTATAAAGACTATTTATTAAGTAAATTTATACAAATAATTATAACAAAAATAGTAATTTTTATGCAAATTACTATTTTTTTAAAGAAAGTTTATAAATACACTATACATTATTAATGCAAGTGGTTTTCCTATTATTATGTAAAATAGGAAAGTTTTAAAGTTCATTTTACTTAATCCTGCAACATAGCATAATAAGTCATCTGGAAAGCCTGGTAGAAATATTCCCCAGAAGAATATTTTGTCAAACTTTTTTGTTTTTATATATGATAGATATTTATTAACCATTTCTTCACTAAATAATTGTTTTACTAATTTTTCTCCATATTTTCTAGATATCAGAAATGCAAGAACAGATCCTATAATTAATCCAATATAGTTATAGATGAAACCTAATATTGGTCCAAAAGCTAGTACTCCTGCTAGACAGCTTGCTCCTCCTGGTATTACTGGAAATACTACTTGAATAGCTTGGAGTATAATAAAAAATAAGAATGCCCATATACCAAACTTTTTCATATAATCTACTAAGATGTTTTTATCTTTAAAAATACCAAGATGTATACCATATATAATAAAGGCTATTAAAAGAATTGTTACTATAATTGTTATTATTTTAAATATTTTTTGTAATTTCTTTTTATCTTTCATATATCATACTTCCCTTATAAACTATACTTAGTATACCACAAAAGATAAACTCTTATTATTACAATTTTGTTAGTTTTAAATATTTATATATTTTATATCTATTTTTCTAATTAATTTATAAAATTCCTTTTAATTTTATTTCATTTTTGTCATTAATAATTTTATATAATTTTCCTATCTCTATATTATTTTCTTTAAGAAAAAAATCATATTTTTCTTTTACTTTATCATCTATATCAACAATATATAAATAATCAAATTCTAAGATATAATCATATATATATTCTTTAAAGTATTGCTCATAATTTAATATGTCTTTAGTTGGGAGACTAAAATAAGAAAGATTTGTAGTTCTTGGGTTAATATAATATTTTATTGCATATTGATAGTCTCCTTCTGTATTTTGGGATAGTAAAAATATTTTAGCATTATTTTCTGTTTTACTACTAATTTTTTTGGCGTGATACTCATATAAGTTTTCAGGAGTTTTTTTTACTTTTGGTATTAGTTTTTTAATATTAGTTGGTTTTTGTATTAATAATAGAAAAAATAATAATATTAAACACGTTTTTAATTTATTAGTTTGTTTATCTTTAACAGTATCATAATTGAAAAATATCATTAAACAGATGCTCATTCCAATAAGAATAAAAGTTGGCATATATCTATTAAAAGATGCTAATATAGGCCCTTCTATTTCTTCAAATGAAAACATATAAAGAGTAAACATTACAAAAGCATATCCAAAGGAACCTATAATTAATGTAATAATTAGTTCTATGAATTTTCTTTTTTTTATTATATCTTTCATAAAAATACTTTCTACTATTAATATAATAATTACTAAAATTGTTGAACTAATATAAGTAAGCTTTATATATGATGTTGTAATTTTTGAATTTACTAAGGCTTTTGGATAGTTTTTTAGTACTTCTTGTTGATATGTTTCTCCTTTGTTTTTAGTTATTATATCTCTTAATTCTAAAATGTTTAAATCAGATAATTCAAATTGCCCTTTAATGTTCAAATCTGTTATGTAACTATTCCATAATTTCCATACTAAGAGTGGTATAACTAACAAAAATATTAATATTTTGATTGTCTTTGCTATATTTAATTTCTTTATTCTTTTTAATTTATATAATTTTTCTTTTATAATATTTTCAATACAGTAAATAAAAATCGTCATAAGGTATAATGGTAAGCCCATTTGTTTAGTTAGTAAGAGGAAGCAAGAAGTAATTGATAAGGTTATAATAGTAAAATTAGATGTTAACTCTTTTTCTGTTATAATAATATATATCATATATCCTACAATGATTGCTAAAATGTAATCTGTATAAATTGTATTAATTATACCGTGTCCATCAAATAATAAGAAAGTTAAGAAAATACTTAGGAGAAAAATTCCTATTTTGATAGCAAATGTTATTTTTTTATATTTCTTTTCATCTTCACATATTGATGGTATAAAGAATGAAATACTTAGTAAATGAAGGGCTTTGATTAGATATGTCTCTTTGTAGTTTCCTATTAACTTACAGTAAAATAATTCAAATAAGGATATTATTGGAGGATAGTCTTTGTGAGCCATAAGAGTTGATGCACTTACAGAATAAAATTTATCAAGTCTAAGCATTTCCTTAACCATTACTCCCCAATGAGAATATTCATCCCATACTGTAAAGATTCTATTATAATCAAAAACAAAGATAGCAATATAAATTAGAATAAAGGTATAAAGTCCTTTAGTAAAAACATTATTCTTTAGGTTGCTTAAATCTTTTTTCTTGTATTTAAAAACAATTATATAAATAATGGGAATAATAGTAAGAAAAAGGTTAATTATAAATCCTATCAGAAAGGTACTAAATAATATTTGACTAAAAAATAAGGTAAGAGAAGATATCATCAATGTTAGAGGTAATGATTTTCCAAATGTTTTTTTAGTTATCAATACAGTAGTTGTATTTGCTAAAAGAAAATATATTAATGGTAATATAAAACTCATAGTAAACTCCTTAAATATTTTATAGTTTAAGTATATCATAATTCTAAGTATTGAATTTAATTAATTGTAATGTATCATCAAATATATATTATATTTTTACTAGCAGCTGAATTTCAAGTAGAAACCGGAATTTTTGATAAAAAAGTGTAAAGTAATGCT
>CAJTKB010000025.1 GCA_910576925.1 uncultured Bacilli bacterium
AAAGTTCCAATTGTCATGGAAAGATTTCTTTTACACAGATTTTCTTACACACTCACTAAAATCCAACGTTTTTTCTTTTTATCATAATATTCTGTAATCCAATGATCTAAATATATATTCTGTTTGTTTGGATATTCTGCAAAACCACTTCTAATTCTAGCAGGAATTCCTTTTGCTTTAAGTATTGCTGCAAGAAGTAGAGCGATTCCTCTACAAGTAATAAAAACTTTATCTTTTGCCTCTCTATCTATAGAATTATTTGCATTTTTTCTTAGCAATTCAGCTATAATTCCTATTGAAGGGGGTAAAATATCATCTTCTCTTAATAAAATATTTTGATCTATTTGAGTCATATCACCCCAAAAGCATACTTTTTTATCAAATATTTCAGAATTATTAAAAATAGCAGGATGAATTGTTTGTTTTCGTAGCAGTACACATAAATCTTCTAGTTTATTGGGTAAATTGATTGCAAAAGATCTATACAACCCTAAATCAGTATAAGCGCTAGTTCTTTTATAAAAGTTCAATATTTCTTCATTTTGCATAATAATCAACACCTACATTATCAAATTTAATATCTATAAATATATTATCATGGATTACAATATATTAAAACCAAACAATGAAAAGTTTGAGTTTCCTATCAATCTGGTGCCCTAAAGGAAGGGGTACAACAATTTTTATTTTTCATTTTCAAAATAATCTACATTATCCCCATTTCTATAAAATGTACTAGAAATATTATGTTCTATTATACCTATTTTATCAGAGTCTACATAGTGAATAATGTCTGGAGAGTTAGTAGTATCAAAGTCTATATATAATAAATTATCTTTTCTAGATGTATTAATAATTTTATGAGTACCATATTTTCCACAGGGAAAGACAATAATATCACCAGCCTTTATTTTAATTTCTGAATCAATAGTTTTCACTATGCCAGTTCCTTTAATAATATAAAAAGCTTCTGTATTATAAGAATGATAATGTTTAGGAAATGCTGCTTTACCAGGCATTATTTCATAAAAGCAAATATATGCTTGACTAAAATCTTTTCTTTGAGTAATTTCATATCTATTATATTCATAACCATCAAATTCGTTTTTATATTTTGGCTTAATGTTTTCTATATTTTTAACTATGATTTTATCGTTCATTTTAAAATTCTCCTTAATAAATGTATATTACATGGCAATATACAAGTGTGTTTACTAAATTGACAAAATTTAGTTAAATTTATTGTATTATAAAAGTTAATTTAGTATAATTCTTATAGGGAATATCAGTTGTTGAGTGTCTACCAAATCTCTTATAGAGAGGAGGTTTGATAAAGATGAAAACTAAGACTTTTGTTATAAAAGTTCTAAAGCTCATTGCTATCATTTTATTTCTCCTTATCAATATGAGGTTCTTCCGCAAGTTTAAGTATATTAGTAGATAGGGTTTTGTATCTACTTTTTATATGTTAAACTTTATACTACGAGGAGTAGTTGATATTGTGATAGAAAAAATATTAAATTATGGAGAAAATTTTTGTATTGAAGATATTAAGAAAAAAGACAATAAAAATATAATATATATAAAATCCAACACATCAAATTGTAAATGCCCAAAATGTAAAAAAATAAGTAGTAAAAAACATTCAACATATAAAAGGAAAATACAAGATACACCAATTCAAAATATAGAAACTTGGTTAGTAGTAAATGCTTATGAATATGAGTGTATTAATGAAGAATGTGAAGTAACAACATTTAATGAATCCTTGCCTTTTGCTATAAAAAACAAAGTGATGACAAATAATTTAATTCAATTTATTTTATCTATTTCAATCTTTATGAGTTCAAGTGCTACTTCACTTATATTATCATTTTTAGGTGTTAAAGTGAGTGCTGATACAATTGATAGAATCATTCAAAAAATTGAAATCGTTGATAATCCAGATATTGAAGAAGTAGGTATTGATGATGTAGCAATAAGAAAAGGCCAAACTTATGCTACTGCAATATATGATTTAAATGATCATCATCTACTAGCACTTTTGGAAGGAAGAGATGCAGATAGCATAAGAGATTGGCTAACAAAACATCCCAAAATTAAAACAGTTGCTAGAGATAGAGCTAGTGCTTATGCAACAGTGATAAGCGAAGTCTTACCTAATTGCATGCAAGTAGCAGATAGATTTCATTTATTTCAAAATCTAATAGAATATTTAAAAGATATATTTTATAAAGAAATTCCTGAAAAGATATTTATAAAAAACAATCAAATTGAAGATGGAAGTAATATCAAGAAAGTCCCCATTAAAGTAAATATTGATAATGAAAAATTAAAAAAACTAGATTATGATAACTCCCAACCAATAGATAAAGATGGAAATATAATCTGTTTTAACAAGGAACTACTTAACAAAAATTCTAATGTTTTTCAAAAGCATCAGAAAAAAAGAGATGAAAAAAGAGATAAAATAAAAAAAATACGAGAACGAGCAAAAGAAGAATTCTGTCATAAGAAAATAATGGATGAATTCAATGTATCTAGAAATACATTAAAGAAATACCTGAAAATGACAGATGAAGAAGTAGAGAATATATCCTTTGTAAATGTCACAAAAGAAAATAGAGTTTTAGATGAATTTACAAATATGATATATAAGATGTTATTAAATCAAGTTTCATTAGAATATATAATTGAATACACAATTCAAAAAGGATATTTAGGTTCTGTTGGAACATTAAAAGGATATATACTAAGTTTGATAAAGAATAATCATCTATCTTATAATTGCTCATCACTAATATTTGATAAATATGCATATCCAGATGATGTCATTGTAATTAATAGATTAGAACTCTTAAAAAATATTTTAACAATAGATGAAAAGAAAAAGAGTAATGAAATTGAAAAACATATTAACCTTATTAAGGTTAAATATCCTATAGTAAAAGAAGTTCAAAATATATTTTGTGATTTTCATCAAGTAATGTTTGGAAATAATCCAAATGAGTTAGATATATTTATTGAAAAATACAACTTAAAAATAAATTCATTTTGTAATGGATTAAAAAAAGATATTGCACCCGTTAAAAACGCAATATCTAATGAGATAAATTCTGGATTTGTTGAAGGTAACAACAACAAATTTAAACTCATCAAAAGAATTGTATATGGAAAGCAAAAATTAGTCAACCTTTTCAAAAGAAGTTATTTATGTTTTTTAGCAACTTTAGATAACTTTTCAATCCAAGAAATTGTAAATCAAGTTTTAGAAAACTAAAGTACTTAAACTTGCGGAAGAACCCAATATGATAGTAGTTATAAAAAAATGACACTTAATTCTTCATTGAATTAAATGTCTAAACAATATTAATTGGGTAGACATTCAACTCGCAAAAACTGAATGTTCCCTTTTTTATTTTATGCAAGTTTCCTTGACATATTCATAATAACATAAAAACGACTTTTTGACAAGTCGTTTTCTATTGCTACTCGAAAAAGTTCGAGTTTCCTATCAATCTGGTGTCCCCAAGAGGACTTGAACCCCTATCTATCCCTTAGGAGGGGATTGCTCTATCCTGTTGAGCTATGAGGACATAAATAAAGTATATAATAAATTCCACTAAAAATAAAGAGAAAACTTTAAAATAAATTGTGTCAAAATATGTAAAAAAATATTTATTCATTACACATTCTGAAATAAATAAGATATAATCAATTTAGGATATGAAAGATATCTAAGAATAAAAGGTGGTAATACTATGGAGATTATATTTAAAATAGCAAAAAGTGAAGATGTTGAAAAAATTGTTAATTTATGTAATTTATGTTTTGATGAGAAAACAAGTATGGAATATGCAACCAAAATATTTGAGCAAACAAAGAATGACCCTAATCATATTTATATAGTTGGATATGTTGGAGACGAAGCTGTAGCACATTCTAAAATAACAATTATCCCAACAATGTATGAGAAGATGAATACATATGCAATATTAAATCACGTATGTGTTCATCCAGACTATCGTAGAAGAAATATTGCAACAGAAATGTTAATTGCTTGTGAAAAAGTAGCGAAAGAAAAAGGATGTGTTGCAATGGAATTATGGTCAAATAATTCACGTGCTGCAGCTCATGCTTGTTATAAAAATTTTGGCTTTATTGTAAATGATGCAAAATTCTTTTCTAAGGGAATATAAATTTTATGTAAATTAACTTGAAGGAGTAAAAAATGAAGATCAATAATATTTATGTAGGAGGATGGTTTCAGCGAACTATGCTACAACTATCCGAAATATACGACTTTTTAAGAAATTGTGATACACAAGTAAATTTAGATAAAGAAAAATTGAGTGAACATCGTAAATCTTTGGAAATAGGGAAAATAGATTATGGTGTTGCTGGCGAAGAATATATAGAATTTACTACAGCCCTAAATATAAAAGTAAAGATATTTGAAGATGGCTTAATAGTTCTTAATAATAGTCAAGTAAGTGAAGATACCTTATTTGCTGATATAGATCACGTGACAGATTATTATGAACATAAGTTATCTAAAGCTCTTAACTATTTGTTTAGCTTAGGTGCCCCAGTTCCAAAAGAACTCGCAAGTATTGAAACAGTATATCCATATTTTGTGGTATGCGATAATGCAAGTAAAGAAGAAATATCTGAATTATTATCAAGAACTGAAAAACAAAAGTATTTTGAGTTTAATAATAGTAAATATGATGTATTAAGAGGAGATAAATACTATTTTATAAATAACAAAAAGCAATCAATTGATAATATAGAAAGATATATAGAAGAACAAATATTTATTCGTGAGTTTAAAGGACAACTTCATAGATATTTAAATATGCATAGAATTATCTGGGAAAAAATTGACACAGTTAAAGAAAATGTTAATGTTAAAGGTTCTGAGATTGTTAAATTTACAACTCAACTTGAAGGATATGCTAAAACTATCAATCTAATTGATGGTAGAATTAATCAGATGAGTACATACATTTCAACCCGTGAAAAAATTGCTAAAAGTGACGAAGAACTTGCAGAGTTTCTAGCAATATCAGGATATAGATATGAAACTCTTAAGGATACACTTGACTATATTAAATCATTATGGAAAATGACTCAAAACTATGTAACCTCAGCGCAAAAACTATTTGATGGCATAAAACAAGATGTAACAAGTTCATCAGTTAATAGTTTAACAATAGTTACTAGTATGAGCGCAGGAGCTGCTATTATAGGTTTACTTACTAAAACAAAGCCAACTTTTACTAAATTTGGAGTGCTTTATTTCTTTATTCTAGCTCTAATTGGCTGGGGCTCTACTAAAGTATTGAATTTTGTTGCAAGTAAAAGAAAATATGAAGTAACAGACGTTGAATATGAAAAGGATATTAAATAATAACTAAATGAAAAGATATATAGATATATTTAAAAATCTTCTTAAAATTGCTGATAAAAATATTTGGATAATTATCCAGATGGCTATTAGTTCTGGCTTAAATAATATTTCTAGTCTTCTTCCACCTATTGCAACAGCAGGTATTATTTCAGTAATTACAGATAATAATTTTAATGGTATATGGTACTATGTCATATTATATATCATTTTCTATTTTCTATATTTTTCTTCTCTTTATTGGAATTATTATACCTATACAGTTTTAGGAGATTATTATCATATAGAAGTTCAAAAGAAATTATTCAAATGTATTGCAACAAGCGATGATATTTTCGAACAAGTCTCTAAAGGAAAAATACTTCAAACTTGTAGTGATGATATCAGATATTTAGTAGATGTAGTAGACTGCTTTATAAAAGCTTTAATGAGTGTTGTTAAACTAATATTTATTCTTTTAATTTTTATGTATTATAATTTACTAGTTGCAATCATTGTACTTTTACTAGATATAATCTATTTATACCTTATGAATAATAACTCTAAAAAGGTTTCCAAGTACTATGAAGGAACTAGAAAATATGAAGATAAAGTTACTGATATACTAAACCAAATGCTTGCCAATTTAAAGCAAGTAAAAATACTAAATTTAATGCCAAAACTAGACATTAATATGGAAAAAACCAGAAATAAATGGAAAGAGCAATATAAAGGTAAAAGACATTATATGACTACAAGATATTCAATAGTACCCATTATTATTTATATTGTAAAAATCACTTTATATATAATGTTAGCCTACTTTGTAATTAAGAAAAAAATGACTATAGACAAATTAGTTCTTCTTATTAGCTATTTTGAAATGACTGTTACTTGTACTGACTTAATGCTTGATAATTTACTTAATCTAAGTAACTATGGAGTAAGAGTTAATAGAATAAAAAATATTCTCGATTACTCATCAAACAAAGAAATAGATTTTGGTGATGTATCTAACGATTATATTAATGGAGTAGTGGAATTTAAAAATGTTTATTGTAATATAAAAAATAAAACAGTTTTAAATAAAGTTTCATTTAAAGCTTATCCCAATGAAATTAATACAATCATAGGCCATAGTGGAAGTGGAAAAAGTACAATTATAAATCTTTTGTATAGATTAAATAGAATCAATAGAGGAGAAATATTAATAGATAACGAAAGTATCTATAATTATTCTAACAAGGTCTATTCTTCTAATGTATCTGGAGTATTTCAAATACCATTTGTATTCGAGATGAGTATAAGAGAAAACTTAGCATTAGTTGACTCTAATATAAAAAATCAAATAGAAGCCTGTAAAAGAGTAGGGATTCATAATCTTATAGAAAACCTACCAAATGGTTATAATACAATAATTAGAGAAGATGAACACTTAATAAGTGAGGGGGACAAACAAGTCTTACTTATTGCTAGAGCCCTTCTTTCAAAAGCAGAAATATTGTTGTTAGATGAAATTACTAGTAATATTGAGCCAGAAGCAAGTATCAGAATAGGGGAAATATTAAAAGATTTAAAAACAGATCATACAATTATTATGATAACACATAAACCAGAGATGATGGAATTAGCAGATAGAATAATAGTTCTCGATAAAGGACGTATTATTGCTAAAGGTCCAAATAAAGAAGTTTACAAAAAATGTAGTCTTTATAGAGAATTAAAAAATAGAACATTCGCAAGTGTTAGTAGAATAGAATAAAAAAGTCATATCAAGCTTTATGACTTTTTTTAGGTATTTCAAAATAAAATGTAGAACCAATATTTTCTTTTGATAACACTCCATACTTATAATTATGAGCTTCTAAAATACTCTTAACAATAGATAATCCTAGGCCAGTTCCTATTAAGTTTCTCTTATGCTTTTTTTCATTTTTATAATATTTATCCCAGATTCTTACTAAATCTTTTTCTTTAATACCTTTTCCATGATCTATTATTTCAACTCTTATAGCACTACCATCTAATATGTTGATTTTTATAAGATTATCATCTCCAGAATAATTTATAGCATTATTAATAAGATTATAAATAACTTGTTCTAATTTCTTCTTATCAGCTCTAATTATTATTTCTTGACTAGTATGTATAAATTCAAATTTATATTTTTCTCTAGTAATTAGAAAATCATACTTTTCAAGAATTTTATTAATAAGATCAATTAAATCAAAGTCTTCATATATTAAAGTATCTATTTCACTTTGCATCTTAGATAGATCCAAAATATCATTTACAAGAAGAGTAAGTCTATCAACTTCATCAATTATTACATTCAAATTTTCTTCTCTTTTCTTTTCTTGTTTTTTATTTAAATCTCTTGCCATTTCAGCATATGCCTTAATCATTGTCAAAGGCGTTTTTAGATCATGAGAAACATTAGCCATTAAATCTCTTCTATATTCTTCTGTCTTTTTTAGTTCTCCTCTCGTATAATTAAGTGTTTCAACTAATTCATCTATTTCCTTTATATTATCATTATTAGTGAAAGCTATATCGAAATTACCATTTGCCATTTTCTTAGCATCACTATTAATTTTTATTATAGGATTTGATATTCTTTTTGATATAAAAAACGCTATTAAAAATGATAATATAAAAACAAGTATTGTAACATATACTAATTGATTCTTTAAAATAGATGTAGTAGAGTTCATAGGATCGATAGAAGTATTTATAAAAGCATACATATCATTATCTAATTTTACTGCATATATTAAAGTATTATTTTTAAATATATGATTTTCTATTTCATAAGTTGCTCTTTTTTTACCACTCGTAATAAAATCATTCTTATAAGTATAATTATGTTTTAAATCAACAATACATCCCCTTGAAACAATAGAAGAAGACTCTAACATACTCATAAAATTATCTGTTATTTCTATACAAACTCCTTTTTCATAGGCCATTTTATCTATAATCGATGAAAGACTCTCATTATCTTGTTTCTTAATTATAGTATTAGCAATTTGCCTTATTTCTCTTAATTTAACACTTTTATAATAAGAATTTAAAAAAACCACTTGAAAAAACCAAAGAAAAGCAAGAATTATTAAAGAAAATAGAACTAAGTATTTAAGTATTTCAACAGAAAGAGAATTTCTCTTTAAAGTACTATTCATCATTAAACTTATATCCTATTCCTCTAATTGTCTCAATATGATCTCTATAACTTCCTAAATTATTTCTAAGCATCTTAATATGAGTATCAATTGTTCTATCATCTCCAAAAAAGTTATATCCCCAAAGCTTACTTAATAATTGTTCTCTTGAGATAGCTATATTTTTATTTTTTATAAGATATGTTAATATATCAAACTCTTTAGGGGTAACTTCCACTTTTTTATCATCAATTTTTATTGTATGAGCTTTGAAATTAACTTCTAATGTATTAAGAATATATTTCTCATCACCATAAATTTTACTTCTTGCAGCAAGAGCTTTAATTCTGGCCATTAATTCCTTAGGAGAAAATGGTTTAGTAACATAATCATCAATTCCTAAATTGAAACCTTCAAGCTTATCATCTTCCTCATCTCTTGCTGATAAGACAATAGTAGGAATTCTCTTATTTGACTCTAACTTATTAAGAATTTCAAAACCATCCATTTTAGGCATCATAATATCAAGTATTAATATATCATAAATAGAATTATTTAACATTTTTAATGCAGTTTCTCCATTTTCAGCTTCATCTACATCATAACCATCAGCTATACAATATTCCCTAATTACTTCTCTAATTTTCTCTTCATCATCTACTATTAAAATCCTCATATAATTAATCCTCCTTAAAAGTTATTATAATATATTATAACTGTAATAAGTGAATTTTTTGTGAAATACAAAAAATATATAGACATAAATTCCATTTAAACTATCAAATAAAATTTCTATTATAATTAAAAAAGTGCTATACTATCTATAGAAGTAGGAGGAAATTATGTTATTAATAGGAAGTCACGTTGGATATAAAAAAGACACTGGAATACTTGGAAGTGTAAAAGAAGCATTAAGTTATGGTGCAACTACTTTTATGTTTTATACAGGTGCTCCTCAAAATACTGTTAGAAGCCCAATAGATGAAAATCTTGTAAAAGAAGCCAATGAACTTATGAAAAAGAACAATATAGATAAAGATAAGATTATTGTACATGCACCTTATATTATTAATTTAGCAAATACTGAAAAATATGAATTTGCTGTAGAGTTCTTGAAACAAGAAATAAAAAGATGCGAACAATTAGGAATGAAATATTTAGTACTACATCCAGGAAGTCATGTAGGTCTTGGAATAGATATAGGTATTAAAAATATTGTTTCAGGACTAAACGAAGTATTAAAAAATTCTAATGTCACAATTCTACTTGAAACTATGGCTGGAAAGGGCAGTGAAATAGGAAAAAATTTCGATGAACTAAAAAGAATAATAGATAAAGTAGAAAATAAAGAATTAATAGGTGTTTGTATGGATACTTGTCATTTAAACGATTCAGGCTATAATATATCAGAATTTGATAATATATTAGATACATTTTCTAATAAAATAGGTATGAAATATCTAAAATGTATTCATATTAATGATAGTAAGAATATTTTATCATCTAACAAAGATCGTCATGAAAATATAGGTTTTGGCACAATAGGTTTTGATAATCTATTAAAAGTAATTTACCATGACAAATTAAAAGATATTCCTAAAATATTAGAAACACCTTATGTAGACAAATATGCCCCTTATAAACAAGAAATAGAAATGATCAAAAAGAAAATATTTGACGAAAACTTGATCGAAAAGATTAAAGGTACTTGTTAACAGAATCTAGATAAAGAGTAAGTATAGCATTATATGTTTTAGGACTTACTTTTTCTTTTAAAATTTTAAAAGTATCTTGATAATCCCTATTATATAGTTTTTGCCAGTTATTTTTTAAAAGAGTAGTAATTACTTCAATCTCCTCATCAGAAGCCTCTATTTGCCTTTTACTTAGAAAATTCTTAGTAATAGAGCTATTTAAATACATAATATTATTTTTAATAATTCTTTCGTACATTTTCTCCTCCTACAACAAAATATATGAAATAACTTTTAAAATATGTGATAAAATATTAATAAGGAGGACTTTTATGTCAAGAAGAAAATATAATCATAGCAGTAAAAGTAAATATAGTGTAAAAACTAATAAAAAAGCAATTATAGACGAAAAGGTTCTTGATACAAGAATACTAATAATATTGATAGGAGTTGTTGTCCTTTTTACCGCTCTCTTTTTAAAACTATTTCAAGTTATGATTATCAAAAATAATGACTATAAAATATCTTTAAAAAAACTTAGCTATACTACCGTTGAAGGAACTTCAGCACCAAGAGGTAGAATATATGATAGAAATTACAATATTATAGTAGACAATAAAGCAATTAAAACTATATATTATAAAAAAAATAAAAAAATATCTTCTAGTGAAGAAATAAAATTAGCATATCAAGTAAGTAGTCACTTGGCATTAAAATATGAAAAACTAACAGAAGAAGAGATGAGAAGTTTTTATCTAGCTAAATATCCTGATAAATTAAAAAAGCGAGTAACTGAAAAAGAATGGGAAGATTACGAAGCTAGACGTTTAACTAATAGAGATATAGAAAAAATAAAATTAGAAAGAATTACTAAGAAAGAGTTAGATAGTTTTACTGATGAAGATAAAAAGGCCGCTTATTTATACTACTTAATGAATAATGGTTACTCATATGATGAGAAAGCAATAAAAACAGGAGAAGATGTAACAGACGAAGAATACGCATACATTGCCGAAAATACAGCCTATCTAAATGGCTTTGGAACCAAACTAGACTGGGAAAGAACCTATCCCTATGGTGATGTATTTAGAACTATCCTTGGAACGATTTCTACAACTGAAGAAGGAATTCCTGCCAGTGAAAAAGAAGAATATTTAAAAAAAGGGTACTCCTTAAATGATAGAGTAGGATTAAGTTATATTGAAAAAGTATATGAAGACTATTTAAAAGGTACAAAAGAAAAATATCAAGTAGTAAACTCTACAGAATTAAAATTAGTATCTCCTGGTCTTAGAGGTAACGATATAGTATTATCTATAGATATAAATTTACAAAGAGAAGTTGAAAACATTTTAAAAGAGCAAATTATGAATGCCAAGAATGAGCCTAATACAAAATATTATGATCATTCTAGTGTAGTAATTCAAGATCCAACAACTGGAGAAGTTCTTGCTATGGCTTCAAAAAAACTAGTAGGCAATGAAATTGTTGATAATATAGCAAGTATTTTAACATCTCCCATCACACCAGGCTCAGTTGTTAAAGGAGCATCTATTTTAGTAGGATATAATACAGGTGCTGTAAAAATAGGTGAGTATATGATTGATGAATGTATCAAAGTAGCAGGAACACCTCAAAAATGTTCTTCAAATACACTTGGTCGAATTAATGATATTACAGCACTTGCTAAAAGTAGTAATGTATATCAGTTTAAAACAGCAATAAGAGTTAATGGCCAGGAGTATTTTAATGGAATGAGACTTAATTTTAATCAACAAGCTTTTGATACTTATAGAAAAATGTATCATTCATTTGGTCTTGGAGTCAAAACAGGAATTGATTTACCGACTGAAAGTGCTGGATATTCTTCAAAAGATATAGCAGCAGGAAACTTATTAGATTTTGTTATGGGTCAATATGAAACTTATACTCCTCTTCAATTATCACAGTATATTACAACTATTGCTAATGGTGGAGAAAGATTAGAACCACATTTACTTAAAGAAGTTCATAAAGCAACTGATGGGATAGAATTAGGTGAAACTATATTAACAACAACTAAAAAGGTTCTCAATAAAGTTGAAACCTCTCCTGAATATATGGCTAGAATGAAGGAGGGATTTTATGCTGTTATGCATCAAGCTGGAGGATATGGACGTGGATATATAGAAGATCACTTTGATTCAGCTGGAAAAACTGGAACCTCCCAAAGTTTTATAGATACAGATAATGATGGCAAAATAGATACAGAAACTATTACTAGTTCTTTTGTAGGATATGCCCCAGCAAATAATCCTAAGATGTCGATATTTGT
Organism: uncultured Bacilli bacterium; assembly: GCA_910576925.1. GTDB lineage: Bacteria > Bacillota_I > Bacilli_A > RF39 > UBA660 > UBA2730. The sequence goes on from CAJTKB010000025.1 coordinate 12,559, forward strand.
AACATCTCCAAATTCGTCACATCCAAATTCTGCTACAGACTATGCCTCCTTAGTTACTATGCGAATAACTAAAGCTGTTACTAGCAAATTTTTCGAAATGTATCCGTTATAATAATTTATCTAACTTTAGATAAGTTTTTTTATTTTAAAGCAAGTGTGCATAATTTAAGGACTATCTTACTACTAACTTAATACTCCTGAAAGAAAAGATAAAATATTATAAATGTTTATAAATAAAAGTTATAGCAATATTTAGGAACTTATAAAAAGTTAAATAAAAAATTATTATATTTAAATCTTTTATTTAATATATAGCTATGTTATTATAAACTTATAGGGAGGAATTTTTATGAAATTAGATGCTGGACAAGTAGCAAGTATTAGAGAAAAAATAAGAAAGTTAGAAAGATGTTTGAGAAATGGATTAAATAATTTTGGCAGTTTAGATGGAACTAGTAGTTTTGGAAACAATGGTACTGCTGATAGAGTACTTTATGAAGAAGCCAAAATTAGTTATCAAAATATTAAGACAGAACTGTATAATTTAGAATATATGTTATTAAACTCAGAATATATAATAAAACAGAATAATAAAGATATTATAGAAATTGGTAGTGAGATTACAGTTAAATTTTTAGATGAAGACGAAGAATATAGTTATATTTTAGTAGATGAACTAATTGGTAAATCTAGTCTAGATAATTATATAAGTAAAGATAGTGATTTTGCTAATAGTGTACTTGGTAAGACTATTGGAGATGAATTTTCTTATAAGGTTAAAAATACAGGTAGTGTTGTATCTGGAAGAATTGTCAATATAAAAAATAAGTCAGAGCATAGAGCACATTTTATTAAAGAAAAGCCTATTAAATATAGATATAGTAAAAGTATGGCAGAAGTTTTTAGAAGAAGAGCTGGAAATAGTTTATTAATGTCATATACAATTAATCAAGAAATAATATTAAGGCAAGAAATAACTAGATTACTTAATTTAGGTGGGAGCTCTGATAATAGTTTAAAATCAAAACTAGCATATTATAAAAAAATATTGAAGGAATATAAATGTGTACATCATATGGACGACGATACAATAGGTATTGGTTCACAATTTAGTATAGATTTGATTAAAAGAGATGGAAGAATAGTTACTAAAAGACTCGAGTTAATTGATGTGGCTCACTCTACAGAAACTACTGACGAATTCGTAGAAAGAATTAGCCCCCTAGGATCCATGCTTTATGGATTAACAGAAAATGATGCTTTTCAAAATAATAATAAAATCATTTCAGGAAGAGTTTATGATATAGATAATTCAAGAGATAGATTTAATACAATTGATCCTATAGAATACCAAAAAGTAAAAAAATAATTGGAGTGGTATAGTTGAAAATAAGATACAAATTAATAAAAGAAGAAAAAGAAACTAAAGCAAGGCTTGGAAAAATAGAGACAAATTATGGTACCGTCGAAACCCCAATGTTTATGCCAGTTGGAACACGTGCCACTGTAAAATCTTTAACTCCAGAGCAAATAAGAGAATGCAACGCTGGTATCATTTTATCAAATACATATCATTTATGGTTAAGACCAGGGGAAGATATAGTAAAAAAAGCTGGTGGACTACATAAATTTATGAACTGGAATGGTCCAATCCTTACTGATAGTGGTGGCTTTCAGGTATTTTCTCTTGCTAAAAATAAAGAAAAAGATATTTGTGAAGAAGGAGTACATTTTAAGAGCCACATTGATGGAAAAGACCTATTTTTAACACCAGAAAAATCGATTGAAATTCAAAATATGCTTGATAGTGATATTGCTATGAGTTTTGATGAATGTCCACCAGCTAGTGCCTCTTATGAATATTTAAAAAACAGTATAGAAAGAACTATCCGTTGGGCAGAGCGCGGGAAAAAAGTTCATAGTAATGATAATCAAGCACTATTTGGTATAGTTCAAGGCGGAGCATATGAGGACCTTAGAAAATACTCAGCTATCAATACAGTAAAACTTAATTTTGATGGTTATAGTATAGGTGGAGTTGCAAACGATGGAGAAAGTAAAGAAGATATGTATAAAGCAATAGACTATTCAGTTCCATATTTACCAAAAGATAAAGTTCGTTATTTAATGGGAGTAGGAGAGCCAATTGACATAATAGAAGGAGTAATACGTGGAGTCGACATATTTGATTGTGTTTTACCAACACGAATTGCTCGTCATGGACAAGCCTTTACTAGAGATGGAAAAATTAACTTTCATAATGCAAAATATAAAGAAGATTTTAGCCCAATAGAAGAAAATTGTGATTGTTATACTTGTAAAAACTATACTAAATCATATATTCGTCATTTAATAAACACAAACGAAATGCTAGGAGGAAGCCTTCTCTCAATACATAATATTCGCTTTTTAATAAAACTTACCGAAGAATTAAGAGAAGCTATAAAAAATGATAATATCCTTGAATACAGAAATAATTTTATAGAAAAATATAATAAAAACTGATAAGTAATTATACACTTATCAGTTTTTATATGAAAAACATTGGCTTATCATTATTATCATAATTAGTATTATTTACTATACTCTCTGTTGTTGCAGGAGGGGCCTTTTTAACACTTTGACCTACATCATTATCACCTTTTATAGTGCTTGCTATTTTAAACATTGTTTTTGCATTATTAAATATTGGTTTTACCTGGTATACAATGGGAATAGTTTGATTTATTATACCTAATGTCTTCTGAGTGTTAGAAAGTAGTCCACTCCAATTAATCGCTTTAATACTCGAAAGTAGTCCTCCTCTAGCAGCAGTAGTTGCCGCTTGTTGCATATAAGGAGCATACGTAAAAGGATTATTATACACATTATCACCTCTATTTTATTATATGAATAAATTAATAAAAGTTTATCTTTAAAATAATAATAATATTTGCTATAATTTATATTAGAGTAGAGAGGAAGTGCTTTCATGGTTAATAGCCCTATAGATTTACCAATATTTAAGTATAGTGCCACAGATACTAAAGGATCTCATATTAACTCAACATTTAAAGCAGAAAGTAGAGATGACTGTGTCCTTTTTTTCGATGCTATTGGTTATAAAAATATAAATGTCATCCCCCTTAAAAAAAACTCTAAGAAAAAAGATAAAAAATTAAAAATATCAATGGTTAGTGATGATTTCTTTTCTCTATATTCATCTATAAAAGGTGGAAATAATTTATTTACATCAGTTGCCTTAATGTTAAAAAATTGTAGTTCTGTTAATAAAGACGTCTATCTTAGAATAGCCTATTTTGTATATAAAGGTAACAGTTTAAGTAATTCTATGCGAATTTTAGGAGATGCTATTCCACAGGATATTACAGAAGAAGTATCCAAAGGAGAAGCTAGTAATGACTTAATAACAGCATTAGGGGCTATTATAAAAAAGTATGATGCAAAAAGAAAAAAAAGTTTTTCAGAACTCCTATTTGGTAGCAAAAAATCACAAAATGTAGCAGACTCTAATTTAGAAGGGCTTTCTAGAAGAGAAAAAACTCAAGAAACAGCCACTTTATACCCATTTAAATATAAAGCTATCAATGAACTTGGAAAAAAGGTTAGTGGAACTTTTGATGCAGAAAGCACAGATGACTGTCATAGATTTTTAGAATTACAAGGTTTTAAAAGCATAAATATTCAACCAAGAACAGCTTTAGATATGGATATAGTAATTGGCGCTAAAATTAAAGGAGCAGATCTTGCTTTCGATTTAACTCAATTATCTACCTATATAAAAGCAGGTATTCCATTAGTAGAAGGAGTGACTATACTTTCTAAACAAGCAAAAAATCCAACAACTAAAAAGGTCTATCAAAAACTAGTCTATGATTTATTAAAAGGATATACATTAAGTGTTTCAATGGATAAACAAGGGGACGCTTTTCCGCCTCTTTTAATAAATATGGTACGTTCAGCAGAAATGACAGGAGATTTACCATCAATTCTTGATGATATGGCTGATTATTATGAAGGTGTTGAACAAACTAAAAAAACGATGAAAAGTGCAATGACTTATCCAACACTTGTTTTGGTTCTTGCTATTGTAGTTTTTATATTTATGATGATGTATTTAGTACCTCAATTTATTACTTTATATGAAAATAATGGTGCCGAATTACCTGGAATTACATTAATGGTTATTGGTGTATCAGGATTTTTACAACATAATATAATATACATAATAATAGGCATAATAGTAGCTGTACTTATATTTTATCTATGTTATAAAAATATAGAAAAATTCAGGCAAGCTGTCCAAATAATTGTTATGAAAATGCCAGTGTTTGGTAACATCGTAATATATAACGAAGTATATACATTCACAAAAACTTTCGCTTCTCTTATAAATCATGGTGTATTTATTACTGATAGTATGGAAATACTTTCTAAAATTACAAATAATGAAATATATAAACAAATAATTGCTAAAACTTTAGCAAATCTCGCTAAAGGTGAAAATATATCTAAGTCCTTTCAAAACGAATGGGCATTTCCAACAGTAGCTTATCATATGTTAGTAACAGGGGAAAATACTGGACAACTAGGTCTTATGATGGAAAAAGTATCAGAGCATTATCAAGCACTTCATAAGGCTCTTGTTGATCAACTTAAGAGTTTAATAGAACCTATTATGATTTTAATTGTAGCAGGAATTGTTGGTGTTATCTTAGTTTCTATTATTACTCCAATGTTTAGTATTTATGAACAAATTAACTAGGAGGATTTATGGAAGATACATTATATATAATAATTTTCTTTATATTTGGTTGTGTATTTGGTTCCTTTTTTGCAGTAATTGGAGAACGTCTTCCAAAAGGTGAAAACTTTACTACAAGTAGTTCACATTGTAATAGCTGTAATCATAAATTAGGCTTCTTTGATATGATCCCAGTTATAACTTATTTATTAAATAAAGGTAAATGTAAATATTGTAAAGCAAAAATTCCAGTTTTATTACCCATAGTAGAACTTTTAACAGGGCTATTATCATCTGTTAGTTATTATAGTTTTGGCTTTAGTTATGACACATTAATTGCCTTAGGTGTAATTGCTATATTTATGATAGTACTTGTAAGTGATTTGAATTATTATATTATACCAGATGAAATCTTAATATTTTTTATATTCTATTTTATAATATTTCAATATCTAAAAGGCGGAATCAATCTTATGTCAACTAGAGTTGTTACAGGAGTTTTCTTATTTTTATTAATGTACTTTATAATGATATTAGGTGAAAAGATTTTTAAAAAAGAAAGCCTTGGTGGTGGCGATGTAAAACTTATGTTCATTTTCGGTTTAGTCTTAGAACCAATTTTAGGAGTGTTGTCAATTTTTATAGCTAGTGTGATTGCTCTAATACCAAGCCTTTACATATTACTAAAAAATAAAGATCATATGATACCATTTGGACCATTTTTAATAGTTAGTTTTGCAGCTCTTTACTTTAGTAAAATAACTACCCTTGATTTTTTAAGATTTTTAGGATTTTAACTTTTATGAATATACATAAATAACTAAGTATATTCTTTTTTGATAGTATAAAATTTAACAAGCACTTTCAAAAAAAACAGTTTTATGATAAAATTTATATAGAAAGAGGTAATAAATATGGAGAAGATTTATATATTTGGACATAAGAAACCAGATACAGATTCTATTACTAGCTGTATTGCACTTTCTTATTTAAAAAACAAATTAGGAGAAGATACTGAACCTAGGAGATTAGGAGAGGTTAACAAAGAGACAAAATATGCCCTTGACTTTTTTAATATTAATGAGCCAGAATATTTAAATGATGTTAAATTACAACTAAAGGATATTGATTATCATAAAGATTTTATCTTAAATGAAAATGAATCAATCTATGATGGCTACGAATATATGTTAAAAGAAGGTTTAACTGGTATTCCTATTGTTAAAGAAAACTCAGAGTTTTCTGGACTTATTACAATGAAAGATTTAACTAGAGCCTTTATAAATGACAAACAAAATGCTTTATTTACATCATATGATAATATACTTAAAGTTCTAAATGCCAAAGAAGTATGTCGCTTTGATAAAGAAATTTTTGGAGACTTATTAGTTGCCAATTATAAAACAGAGACTTTTTTAGATAAAGTAAGCCTAGATAATAATCACGTCTTAATAACAGGTGATAGAAATGATATTATAAAAAGAGCTATAGAAGAAAAAATAAAACTTATTATATTAACAGGCGACTTAGAAATGAGCGAAGATAATCTTTCACTTGCTAAGAAAAATAAAGTAAATGTAATAATGAGTCCATATGATAGTTATCACGTTGCTAAAATAGTATCTCTTAGCAATTATCTAAAAACAATGGTTAGAAGTTATAATACAACAAATTTTGATCAGACAGATTATGTAGGCGATTTTCTAGAAATAAATGAAAAACTTAGACATACTAATTATCCAGTAGTTGATAAAAATGATAAATGTTTAGGACTTCTTAGAATTACTGATTTAAATAGTAAGCATCCTAAAAAGGTAATTTTAGTAGACCATAATGAGAAACTTCAAAGTGCTGATGGAATAGATGAAGCTGAGATTATCGAGATAGTAGATCATCACAATTTAGGGAGCATTACAACCAATCAACCAATTAATTTTAGAAATATGGCTGTTGGTTCAACTTGTACAATTGTTTATACTCTATTTAAAGAAAAAGATATTGAAATTCCTAAAAATATTGCTGGAATGCTTCTTTCTGGAATATTATCAGATACTTTAATATTAAAAAGTCCAACAAAAACAGAAAGAGATGAAGAAGCAGTATATGCTCTTAGTAAGATTGCTGGTGTTGATTGCGAAGAATATGGAATGGATTTATTAAAAGCAGGTACTTCTCTTGATGGAATGAGTCCTGAAGATGTACTTTATAACGATTATAAATTATTTACTATAAATGATAAGAAATTTGCGATAGGGCAATTCTTTACAATGAATTTCGATGATATAAAAGTTAAGATAGATGAATATATTAAAGTGTTAGACGAAGTTAGTGAGTCAAATGGCTATTGCCTTGTAGCACTATATGTTACTGACATTGTTAAAAATGGTAGTTATATCCTATTTAATGAAAAATCAAAAAATATAATAGAACTTGCCTATGGTAAGGAAATGAATGAAGGTGACTTCATCGAAAATTGTGTTTCTCGTAAGAAAAATGTCGTACCTATTATAATGGATGCTCTAGATAATTAGGAGAATATATGAAAGCACTAATAGGAACAACAAATCCTAGTAAAATTGAAGGAGCTAGGGAAGCTTTTTCTAAGTACTTTGATAAAATAGAATTAATTGGAATACCAGTAGACTCTAATGTAGCAGGACAACCAATAGATAAAGATATCTATATAGGAGCAAAAAATAGAGTTGCCAATCTAATTATGTATGCAAAAGAAAATAAACTTGACATAGACTACTTTTTAGGAATAGAAGCAGGGCTTACCAACTTATTAGGATTTTGGCAAAACATAAATATTGCTATAATAAAAGACAAAAATGGTTACGAAAGCTCTGGAACTAGTGCAGGATTTCCTATACCTGAAAAATATATAGAAGAGATAAAAGAAAAAGAATTAGGGTCAGTTTTTGATAACATTTTCCAAAAGAATAATTTATCAAAAGAAAAAGGTGGCATTAGTTTTTTAACAAAAGGAGAAGTAAGCAGAATTGATATGACAAAAGAAGCTTTTACTATGGCACTTACACAATTTATTAATGAAGATATATGGAAAGATGAAGATAAAAAGGAGAAAAAATGAAAGATAAATTAATTTTAATGATTAAGGGGTTCATATTAGGAATTGCAAATATTATTCCAGGAGTTAGTGGAGGTACTCTTGCTATAACACTGGGAATTTACGAGGAACTCATCAACACAATTAGTCATATTTTTTCTAATTTAAAGAAAAATTTATCATTTATTATTCCTTTAGGAATAGGTGGAGTTTTATCAATTTTACTCCTAAGTAAGTTATTAAATTATACATTAGAAAATTATCCTGTACCAACAACCTTATTTTTCGTAGGATTAATTGTTGGAGGAGTTCCGCTAATATATAAGAAAGTTGCTAATGAGAAAAAAAGTAAAGGAAATATTATAGCTTTTATAATTACCTTTTTGCTAATAATATTTCTTACTTTTACAAAAAGTGGACTAGGCGAAGTTAATTTAAATGAAATAAATATAGGAATGATTTTTATTCTTTTCTTAATAGGGATTATTGCTTCAGCTACAATGGTAGTGCCTGGTATTAGTGGAAGTTTTGTCTTAATGCTACTTGGTTTTTATAAACCAATACTAAATACAGTTAGTAATATTACTAATTTTGATTTACTATCTCATAATATGAGCATTTTGATACCTTTTGGAATAGGAGTTTTGTTAGGAATTATTTTAATTGCCAAACTAATAGAATTTCTATTAAAAAAGTACGAAATACTTACATACTATGCAATACTTGGTTTTATAATTTCATCTATTCTTGCACTTATTATTGGAGTATTTGACAATAAGTTTGGAGTTATGGAACTTATTATCGGATTAGTTTTATTTATAGTTGGGAATATTGTTGGCTATAAGTTAGGAGATGAATAAATGCACACATTAGAAATAGTTATATTAGGAATTATTCAAGGAATTGCCGAATTTTTACCTATTTCATCTAGTGCTCATCTAATAATATTTAGAGATATTATTGGAATAGGTAAATTTATGAGTAGTAATTTAGAATTAACTTTTGATATTAGCCTCCATCTTGGAACTCTTCTTGCTATATTTGTCTTTTTCTTTAAAGAGTTTTTAAGTATGATAACAAAAGGGCTTACTAAGGGTGTAAAAGATAAAAGCGGAAGACTACTTTGGTACTTAGTAGCAGCTACAATACCAGCTGGAATTGTTGGGGTATTTTTTGAAGATATGATAGATGAAATTCTTCGCAAAAACTATATATTAATTGCTTTAGCATTATTAATTATGGGAGTCATCATATATTTAGCTGATAAATATAGTAAAAGCAAAAAAGACGTTTTTGATATAAGTTTAAAAGATGCCATAATAATTGGTTGTAGTCAAGTATTTGCTCTTATTCCAGGCTTTTCAAGAAGTGGTACAACAATAGCAACAGCAAGAGTATTAGGAGTTAAAAGAGATGATGCTGCTAAATTCTCATTCTATTTATCAGCACCAGTAGTAGCAGGAGCAGTCTTTATAAAACTTTTAAAAAAGGAAACCTGGACATTGATATTTTCAAATTTAGGAGTATTTTTAATAGGAATATTATCAGCCTTTATTACAGGTCTTATTTGTATTAAGTTCTTATTGAAGTATTTAGATAATCACGATTTCAAAGCATTTATGATATATAGAATAATGCTTGCTGTATTAGTTATAATAATGATTTTATAAAAAGAGGTATTTATGAGTAAAAGTATGTGTGGTATAGTTTTAACAGGGGTTATAGGACTGTTTTCATTAATCGGAATTATGTGTAATGGTTTTTTAGAAAACAGATATAAGAAAAAACTTTCTGATTTTATTTTCGGAATGGTTTTCTCAATATTAACAATGATAATTTTAATATATTTGATTCCAGCAGTATACAATTATTTAGGCTTTAAAAAGTTACATTATTTATTCATTTTCTTTTGCCTAGGATACATAATGTTAAAAATAATAAGTAGTTATACAAATAATACTAGTAGTGATAAATTATCAAAAAAAGAGCTTCCTCTAAACTATGTATATTTAGGAAATATATTATTAATCTCCTTTATATTTTATAATATTATAAGAGGAACAGAGGTTTATGTATCTGCAAATAACATCATAAAAGAAGCTATAGAAGCTACAATAAGTATTAGTATTATAAATTGTACAATGGGATTTATACTATTTTATTTAATCAATCAGCAAAAATCAGTAAAAATTATGACAGGACTAAAACTATTTATTTACATATTAACTCCACTTATTGGAAGTATAATTATGTCATTTATTGGAATATATAGTAATGCTCTATATTTAGGATGTTCAATCTCAATACTTATAGGAATGTTTGCTTTTATTTTAGTAAATGAAATAATCTTAAAATTAACAAGTTGTAAAAATAGAAAAAATACTATTATAGGAATAGTACTGGGAACTATTATAATTACAATTAGTTGTCTTATATAAAATATAAATAAAAAGGGGCTGTAATGAAATGAAATAATTTCATGCAGTCTTTTTCTTTTGATTTTTTTG
>CAJTKB010000026.1 GCA_910576925.1 uncultured Bacilli bacterium
ATAATGTTTTCATTAAATTAATTCTGGTGTTGCACTTACTTTTTCATTTCACCTTATGTAAATTTTATACTGTAACTTAAGTCAAGAAATGATTGATGTCTTAAAAATATTAAATATTAGTATTTGAAATATATTAAAATTAAAAGAACTGCTTTCTAAAAATGCAGAATCAGTTCTATAAAAACTATATATATTATATTCTTAATTTATCTTCTTTATGGTTAAACTTGCCCCAGTACCACTATTTAAAGTTACCCCTACAGCAATTAAAGCAGATACAGCCATATCGATAACTGTGTTAGATGATAGTTGAACAATTATACTATTATTATATAGAGAACTAGAGCCAACGGATAGTGTTCTTGATATTACAGATGATGGTATATTTATTCCATTTGCTCTAACAGCAACAGTTAATGTTGTACCAATTGCAACAGATAAATTGGTATAGTAATTAATTTCATATACCCCTCCTTGTGATAATGTTATACTATTTGTGGTAGTATATGTTGTATTTAAGTTTGGCATTGATGTTGGAAGAGGTACTTGTGATTGAGTACCAAGGCCTAATGAAATCGAACTAGAGGAGGTATTATATTTTCCACCATAGGCTATTAGTCCAGAATTTGGCCCAGTAGGTCCCGTGGGCCCAGTAGGGCCTTGTGGTATTACAAAGTTTAAGTTATAGTTCATAGAAGTTACCTTTCTTTAATTATCCTTTTATGTAGTAGGTGTTATTGTTACACTTGCTTGTGAACCAGGGGCTCCAGTAGTTACTGTTCCAATTGTTAATGCTGGGGCTGGCCCAGTAGGCCCAGTTGCACCAATAGCCCCAGCGGTACCAGGGATACCCTGAGGCCCAGTAGGCCCAGTTGCCCCAATAGCCCCAGCAGTACCAGGGATACCTTGAGGCCCAGTAGGTCCAGTTGCCCCAATAGCCCCAGCGGTACCAGGGATACCTTGAGGCCCAGTAGGCCCAGTAGGACCTTGTGGTATTACAAAATCTAATTTATATCCAGTAGCATTTTCATTCATATATTTTCTCCTTTCATTACCCATTATTTTTCTTTGAAATATCTTTAATTGGTATAATTTCTACTGATGCTTCAGTTCCTGGAGCCCCAGTTGTAACGCTGCCAACTATAAGATTTGGAGCTGGCCCAGTAGGCCCAGGAACTCCTGCTGGTCCTTGAGGTCCAGTAGGTCCAATAATATAACATCCGTTTGGAAATTTACAATCAATGTAATTACTTTTACAACTCATTTTAGTTTTCCTTTCCTTTAATATAGTATATTATATGTACTTATTTAATTTATATAAAGTATATAATCATTAATGGGTAATTTATATAATATTTATATTCATTATTATTAAATTAAATGTTATAGAATTTGATTATTTTATTAATTGATGTTAAAATTATATATATTATTGTAGTAGGTGATGAAGTTAGTGAAAAAAGTAGTTACTATATTTTTAGCAATTATAGTTTTTATATCAGTTATCTTTTTAACTTTTATATTGAATATAAATATTTTAACTGATTCTCAGGTAATTAAAGATATTGCTAAAGATTTAGATTATTTAGAATTAGTTGATATTAAAGGTAATTCTAGTAATTTAAAAGATTATTATAACGAATTATATTCTTCACTTCAAAAAAATGATGTTTCACAGGAAATGATATCACAAATATATGAAATGGATTTTTTTAATATAGTAACTTCTAGTATTATTTATAATAAAATAGCTAGCATTCTTGATATGTCAAATGATAAGTACTATATTAGAGATCCTTATCATCACTTTACTAAAGAGGAACTTGATATTTTATTAGATGAAGAGTTTAATAAAAATGGTTTTAATGATGATAAAATTCTTGATTTAATGAAAGAGAATAATGTTAATATAATAGAAATTGAGAGAGTTGTTGGAAATGGTATTTCTATGGTGATAGAAAATAATATAGTAAGATATATGTTAGGTTATCCATTTAAAATAATATTAGTATGTTTAATTACAATATCAATAATACTTTTATACTTGATGAATAAAGAAAAGTATCTTCCTTATATATTTGTACCTGTAATATTATCAAGTTTTTTAGTACTAGTTTTATCCTTATTTTTAAAAAGAATAATTACTTATTTTGTTTTAGATAGCTTTTTATTAGAATTTGTTAATCCTTTTGTAAAAATATTTTCTAATAATTTATTATTTAGTAGTTTAATACTATTATTTATAAGTGCTATTTATTTGATGATTAATGAATTTATATCTAATATGTATAAGAAGAAAATAAAACCTAAGATAAAAATAAGAAAATATGATGAAGATTTTATGTAAAGATTCTCATTATTTTAAAATAATTGACTTCTTATTAGTATTTAATTATAATATGCTACATAACTATTAATATGATAGTTATAATATTATAAATACTGGAAGAAGTTTTATCATATCAAAATTTATACTTTTATATTCTAAATAAATATGTTATAATTCTTATAGTTAGAAAATATTAGGATGGAGGATAAACATATGGCTTTAGATAAAATAAAGAAAAGTATATTTGGAGGAGAGGTTTCAACAGAAGAAGAGACACCACTAGATGAAGAATTCTATGCAACATCACGTGAGACATATCAAGAGGAAAATGGATTAGCAGGCAGTAAGATGATGTTGTTAGAACCACGTGCTTATTCTGAATCTCAGCAAATTGCAGATTATTTAAAAGCTAGAAATGCTGTTGTTGTAAATTTGAAGAGAGTAACTCCAGATCAAGCAAAAAGAATAGTAGATTTTTTAAGTGGAACTATATATGCTATAGGCGGAGATTTACAAAAATTAGGTGGTGGAATATTTTTGTGTACTCCAAATAATGTAAATGTAGAAGGAAAAATCTCAGAGGACAGGGAAGCAAATGCAAAAACAGTAAATGCAAAGTCTAAAAAAGAAGAAGAGGAGGATGACGACTTCAACTGGTAATCAATGGGGTGAGGTTGATTGGAAAAGTTTAGTTATGAGACTAATGGATATAATCGTCAAGAAGTTAATCAACTTATAAAAGAAGTTATTAAAAATACAGAAAGTATTATAGATAAGTGTAAAAGTCAGCGAGAGGATATAAAACAACTGCAAAAAGAACTAGCTTATTATAAACGGATTGAAAATGAATTAAAAATGATGATTACTAAATCAGAAATGCTAGCTAATGATATTAAAGTTATGGCTCAAAATGAGGCTTCAGATATTATTAGAAAAGCTCAAGAAAATGCTGATAGAATTATAAATGAGTCTCTCTTAAGTGCTCAAGATATAAATAATAAACGTGAAGAATTAATTAAAAATATGAAGTTATTTAGTCAAAGACTTAAAGAAATAATAGAGCAAGAAAGAAAAATTGCAATAGAGATAGATAAAATAGATATATAATAAAGAATACTTTTTATTCGAAGTATTCTTTTATATTTTTTTAACAATTTCACTTACTATTTCGCTTGACTTTTTGGCTGCTTCTTCTTCAAAATTATCAATTCCATCAGAAAAATCAGAAATAGTTCTTATTGCAATAAATGGTATATTATTTATCTTGGCTACGTGTCCAATAGAAGCGCTCTCCATATCGACACATACTGCCTCTGTATTTTGATAAATAGTATCTCGTAATACATTATCTGTAACAAAACAGTCTCCACTTGTGATAGGAGCAATTAAGTATTTATTGTTAGTTGCTTTTAATATTCTTTCTGCTATTTTTATTAAGTTATTATCAGCTTTAATTTTTCCATTATCTGGAGTACTAAAATTCATAATTCTAGTTGGATTAAAATCGTGATATGTTACATAACTACTAATTATAATATCCATAATTTTTACTGAACTTTTAAGGCTTCCAGCACATCCTGAATTAATAATTATATCTACATTATATTTATCAATTATATATTGTGTAATACTAGCACTATTAGTTTTTCCAATACCACTGTTGCAAACAATTAGTTTCTTGTCTTTAAAAGCACCCTTATATATTATTCTTTTACAGTTCTTTTCTTTTTCTAATTTAAATATATCTATTATTTTTTCTATTTCTTTATCAAATGCTCCAATAATGCCAATAATCATAAAATACCTCCTACATATTCAATAATATTATAACATATAATTATAATGGTAGTTTACAATAAACAATTATGTTGATATAGAATTTATTAAAGAAAAATTCTATAAATAATTGATTAAGTATTAATATTGTGTTATAGTAACAAAGAAAGCAAGTGCGAAAGACGTAATATTTCTAAATATATAGAGAGCTTGTGGCTGGTGAAAACAAGTTATTGAAAAATATTAAGATCACTTTCAAGTTGTGATTTATGGATAAGATAAATACGGTAACGCGTTATAGTATTTAAGTGCATAATTTTTAATTATGAATTAAGGTGGTACCACGAACTATTCGTCCTTATGATGAATAGTTTTTATTTTGTTGAAAGGAGAATTTTATGATTTTACAAGTTTTATTATTAATAGTAGGTTTTGTTGTCTTAATTAAGGGGGCTGATGTATTTGTAGATGGTGCAAGTGCTGTTGCGGCTAATTTTAAAGTATCTAAGATGCTTATAGGTCTTACAATAGTATCATTTGGGACTAGTGCTCCTGAGTTTGCTGTTAGTGTTAAATCTTTACTTTCAGGAAATGGTGATATAGTACTTGGTAACGTTATAGGTAGTAATATTCTAAATATTTTATTAATACTTGGAATCTCTTCAATGTTTCACTCGCTTAATGTAAAAAATAGTACAGTTAAAAAAGAACTTCCTATTACAATGTTAATTACAATTTTATTTGCCGTATTACTTTCAGATAATTTATTTGATAGTGGAATAAGACCTTCTTTTACTAGAAGTGATGGAATAGTGCTTTTATTATTTTTCCTAGTTTTTATATATTATTTATTTACAATGATGAGAAATAAAACCACAGATGATAGTGATCAAGATATAATGAGTATTGGAAAAGCAATAGTTTTTACAATACTTGGAATTGTAGCAATTATTTTAGGAAGTAATTTTGTAGTAGATTCAGCTTCATATATTGCAAAGGCATTAGGTGTTAGTGAAAGAATGATTGGACTTACTGTTGTTGCTCTTGGTACTAGTCTTCCTGAACTTGTAACTTCAACTATGGCTACTAAAAAGGGAGAATATGATATTGCAATAGGAAATGTTGTTGGAAGTAATATTTTTAATATAGGTATTGTTATAGGTCTTCCAGTAGTTATACTTGGTGGTATAGGAAAGATTACTTTTAGTTATATTGATTTGATTGTAATGGTTGTAGCATCTATTCTGTTATTTCTATTTTCGTATAATGATTATAAAATTACCAAAAAAGAAGGTGCGATGTTTTTAATGTTATTTGTATTATATTATAGTTATGTTATTTTTGGATAATTAATTAAGGAGGAATTTTTATGGAATTTAAAAAATTAAAAGATGGAAAAATTAACGAGATTGAAAAAAGTATAAGTAAAGAATGGGGCGGAGTATATAATATTTTAAACAAATCAATAGAAAATAGAAAAGATAATGAAAAATTTGTTTTTTATGATGGTCCTGCTACTGCTAATGGATTTCCTGGTCTTCATCATATGATGGCTAAATTTTTGAAAGATTCTTTTTGTAAGTATCAAACTATGAGAGGTCATAAAGTTCTTAGAAAAGTAGGTTGGGATACTCATGGATTACCAGTAGAATTACAAGTAGAAAAAGAATTAGGATTTTCTGGGAAAAAAGATATAGAAAAGTATGGTGTTGAAAAATTTAATAAGGAATGTCGTAATATTGTCTGGAAAAATGAAGAGGCTTTTACAAGACTTACCGAAGAAATGGGACAGTTTATTGATTTAAAAAACCCTTATGTTACATATGATAATAATTATATTGAAACTGAGTGGTGGATACTCCAAAAGTTTTTTGAAGAGGGATTATTTTATGAAGGTAGTAAAACACTTCCTTACTGTCCTAGATGTGGAACAGGTCTTGCTTCTCATGAGGTAGCACAAGGTTATGAAGAAAGTACTGCTAATACTGTAATTGTACCATTTAAAAAGAGAGATGAAGATGTTTATTTTTTAGCTTGGACAACTACTCCGTGGACATTATCAAGTAATCTTGCCTTGTGTGTTAATCCAAATGAAATTTATGTTAAAGCTGAGTCAATGGATAATAAGTTTATTTTGGCTAAAAAACTTGTGGAAAAAGTTTTAGGGGAAGATGTTAAAATTTTAGAAGAGTATGCAGGTAAAGACTTAGAATATATGGAGTATGAGCAGCTAATTGATGATTTTAAAGTTGATAAAAAAGCCTTCTTTGTAACGTGTGCTGACTATGTTACTACAGATGATGGTACAGGTATTGTTCATATTGCTCCCGCTTTTGGAGAAGATGATAATAAGGTTGGTAAACAATATGATTTACCTTATTTAAATCCAATAGGCGATGATGGAAAATATCTAAATGGTAGATGGAAAGGTATGTTTGTTTTTGATGCGGATATTGAGGTTATAAAATATTTAAAAGAAGTTGGAAAATTGTTTAGAAAGCAAAAAATTACTCATCAATATCCTCATTGTTGGAGATGTCACACTCCTCTTATATATTACTCAAAGCCAAGCTTTTATATCGAGACTACTAAACTTAAAGATAAAATTATTGAAGCAAATAAAAGTGTTAATTGGCATCCATCTTTTGTAGGAGAAAAACGTTTTGGAAACTGGTTGGAAAATATGAAGGATTGGGCTATTTCTAGAAATCGTTATTGGGGAACTCCACTTCCACTTTGGAGATGTGAGTGTGGTAATGAGGAAATGATAGGTTCGAGAAAGGAACTTGTTGAAAAGTCTATTGAAAAAATAGATGAGAATATTGACCTTCATCGTCCATATGTAGATGATATTCATATTAAATGCTCTAAATGTGGAAAGAGTATGAAAAGAGTGGAAGACGTTATTGATTGTTGGTTTGATTCTGGTTCTATGCCTTTTGCTCAATATCATTATCCATTTGAAAATAAAGAGTTATGGGAGGAACAATATCCAGCTGATTTTATTGCTGAAGGAATAGATCAAACTCGTGGTTGGTTTTATACACTTCTTGTAATAGGAGTATTTGTAACAGGTAAGTCTCCATATAAAAATGTGCTAGTAAATGACTTATTACTTGATAAATTTGGTAAAAAAATGTCTAAATCTAAGGGTAATATTGTTGAACCATTTTCTACTATTTCAGAGTATGGTGCTGATACTGTAAGATTTTATCTTCCTTATGTTTCCCCTGTTTGGACTCCACTTCGTTTTGATACAGAAGGAATGAAAGAGATCTATTCTAAATATATATCAACATTTAAAAATGCTTATTCTTTCTTTCAGATGTATGCTAATGCTGATTCAATTGATCCTAGAGAGTACAATATTTCTGTTAGTGAAAGAGAACTTATTGATAAATGGTTACTTTCAAAATTAAATAGACTTGTTAAAACTGTAACTGAGGGATATGAGGAATATGATTTAAATAAGGTTGTACATACAATTATTCCATTTTTGAATGATGATTTATCAAATTGGTATATTAGAAGTAATAGAAGACGTTTTTGGGATAGTGAATTAACTCTTTCTAAAAAGTCTGTTTATTTAACAACTTATGAAGTACTTGTAACTTTATCCAAGTTAGTTGCACCAATAACTCCATTTATTGCTGAGGAGATTTATACTAATTTAACTGGAGAAGATTCAGTTCATTTAGCAGATTTTCCTAATGCCTTTGAAGAACTTATTAACGAAAATATTGAAGAAAAGATGGATTTAGTTAGAGATATTTGTAGCTTAGGAAGAGATGCTCGTGAGAAAACTAATATTAAAGTACGTCAACCAATACAAGAAATTGTACTTGATAGTTTTATTAAAGATAAGATAGGTAACTTAGATGCTATTGTTAAAGAAGAACTAAATGTTAAAGATATTATTTATAAAGATGATATGACTGATTATTTAACTTATTCGCTTAAACCAAATTTCAAAGTACTTGGAAAAGAGTTAGGGCCAAAAATTAAAGATTTACAATGTGCTTTACAAGATTTATCTAGTAAAGAAGCCTTTCTAGTTGCCCATGAACCACTTACAATAAACCTTTGTGGAGAAGACTTTACACTTGATAGTGTTAATACTATAACATCAATAGATGTTAAAGAAGGTTATACAGCAAGTGCTAATCAGGAAATATGTGTTGTGTTAAATACTACATTATCTGAAGAATTAGTATTAGAAGGACTTGCAAGGGAAGTCGTTAGAACTATTCAAAGTCTTAGAAAAGAAAAGGATTTTGTTATTACAGATCATATAAAAGTTTACTATCAAGGAGATAATGATATTGATAAAATGATAGATTTATATAAAGATTATGTGATGGGTGAAGTTTTAGCTGAAGTTATTATGAAAAAAGATATTGATAGTGAAGAATATGATATAAATAATCATAAATGTATGATTGAGATAGAGAAGGCTGATATTTAGATTATTGACATAGGTTTGTCATAATCTTTTTATTTTTTATGAATAATTAATATATATGTGATATCCTATTTATAGGAGCGTGAGATTATGGAAAATAAAAGAAAGCTTAGTACTGGTTTTGTAATATTAATAGTTATTTTAATTTTAGCACTTATTGGTATTACTTCATATGTTGTATATGACAGTATATCTTCAAAAGATGATACTTTAGAAGATAGCATGAGTGATGGAAAAAAAGAAAATACAGAAAAAGAAGTTTTTGATAATACTATAAGAGATGAGTTATCAAAAAAGGTAAAAATATTAGAGAAAATTGCTAATTTAGATACAGAACAATACAGAAGTGGCTATCTTTATAAAAATAGTATTAATAATAGTGAATTAGATGGGGAGTTAAAACTTTATAATATACTTGAAAATTTATATTTAGAAAAGGATGGTAAATCGCCAATTACTACTGATTATGATGTATCTATATTTGGTGGTGAGCCTGTAGTTCAAATAGATGTTACAGAGGTTGAGGATAGTTATTATAATTTATATGGTAATAAAACTATTACTCATAAAGATAGCAAAAATAATTGTCCAGCTTTTATATATGATTCTAGAAATCAAAAATATTATGGAGCATCAGCTTGCGGTGGTACTTCTGGAGTTTGGTTAGAGACTTATATTACCAATTATACAGAGGATAATAATAATTATTATGTTTATGTTAGTTTAGGCGCATATCAAGTTCCTGAAAATGCTACTGATAAAATAGAACTATATACTGATTATGAGAGAAAGAATAAATATAGAGAGGTTTTAGATGAAGAAGTTTACAGTTCTAATGGAATAATAAATTCAAGTAATTATAGTGATTTTAGTCAATACAAATATATATTTACTAAAAGTAGTAGTGGAAGTTATTATTTTGAGAGAATAGAAAGACTAACTAAATAAAATATATCTATAAAATGTGGGGAATGAATATTTATGATAAAGTTGTTAATATATAAGATAGATGGATATTATTATTACTTTAAAGATAAAAGTGGCAATGATTATATGTTTAATATTGAGTTTTATGATTTATTAGAAAAACCCAAAATAGGAGATTATTTATATGTAAAACAAGGATTATTAAATGAGAATAATTCTTTACTATGCTTTGGACCAATAGATGGAAAATATGGTAAAAGTATTGAATCTTTGGAAGATGATGATATAGTAATATTATGTATAGATAATGATAATTTATATTTAAAAAGATACTATGGATAGAATTTATTGCATTTAGGAGATTGTCTATGAAAAAAGACTTGAAATTAATTAAGAAAAAGTATGGCGAAAATATGAGTAGGTTATGTAGAAAATTATTTCCAACATTATTAGAGACAGACGGATTATTATTAGGAATTTTACTTAATAACTTTGATACTACTAGATTATTATATGACGATATAAAAGATAATAATTTAGAGGAAGAGTTTAGAAAATATATATATAGTTTAGTTGAAGAGCCAGGGAAAGTGAAATTAAGTAGTAAAAAAACACCTAGAGAATTATTAGATGAAGCTGGTTATATTTTATATGAATGTAAAAGTGAGGAACAAATTCAAAGTTTTAAAAAATATTATGCACTAGGAGAAGAACTATGTACTTTTAAGGGAGGTAGATTAGAGAAATGTACAGTTTTCTTTGCTGTAAAAAAAGATGTTGATAATATTAGAAGAGAGGAATTCTTATATCCACAAAGAGATGATTTATATGGGACGTCAGTAATCAGTATTCAGTTTACTAAAGATGATGCTAAGATTATGGAGATAAAAAATAGATATAACCATAAGGCAAATAATCCAGATGCTACATTTTCAAATAATTTGGATAACATAATACCAGGTTTAACTGAGAGTTTTGAAAGGGAATATGACCTTGCCTCTAAATATAAAAATGGTAATTTAAAAATTCCTGGATATATATTAGCAAGTGATGGTAAGTATTATAAGTATAATTATAAGATTAATAATATCTATTACTGTCCAAATAATAAAATAATTGATAGATCTAAGGTTTTAGATTTTAATAAAAGTTTATGTATAGTTTTAGATTATTTTATTTTAGACTTTAAGAATAAGAGAATAGTTTTATATGATGGCAGTATTTCAGATTCATTTGTAAAAAGTATAACAGATATTAAAAATATTAATTTAAGAATTGAAGGAGAAAACAAAGTAATAGATATTGTTCCTAATAAAGGAGAAATAATTACTATCACTTTGGATAAAGCTGATAGAATAATAGGAGTGAGAGATCATAATTTAAGAGTTATGGCAGATAATTATTTGTCACATAATGAAAAACTAGAAGTACTTGATACTCCTAACGTAGAAATTATAGGAAATAGCTGTTTTAAAAGTAATAAGACTTTAAAAGAAATATCTCTAAAAAAAGCAAGAATAGTAGGTAATAACTTTTTTTATAATGATAAAGCGGCTATAGGTGTTAATTTACCACTTGTTGAAAAAATAGGTAATGGATTTTTCTGTTTTGCTGAGAAATTGGAAAAAGTTAATTTAGACAGTATTACTGAAATAGGAGATAATTTTTTAGCAGGTAATAAAAATTTAAAGGAACTAGTAGCTTTAAAACTTAAAAAGATAGGAAGTAGATTTTTATATATTAATAAAGGGATTGAAAGAATTATAGCACCTAGTTTGAATGATAAGGATAATTTGTTTTTACAATCACATCAATCTAATTCAGATAAGATTTTCTTTGATCCTTTAAGCAATAATATGAATATTTTGTTTTCTAATAGTGACTTAGATGAGAGAAATCTTAATAATACTAATAGAAGAACAATGTAGAATAGTAAGGTTTAATTCCTTACTTTTTATTTTACAATAATTATAAAAAAATATATAATATTCTTAATTAATAGTGTTGAAAGGAGAGATTTATATGATGAATGTTAAAAGTTATTATACTCTTCTTTCTAGTATGCTAAGTCCAGATGATATTATAAATTATGCTTTGGAAAATAAAAAGTCATATTCTTTTCTGAGTGATACTAATATGTATGGAGTTATGTATTTTTATAAAAAGTGTATTGATTTAAAGATAAAACCAATAATTGGCCTTAATATTTTATTAGATGATTATAATATATATTTATATGCTAAGAATTATGATGGATATAAATCACTTATTAAACTTTCTACAATACAAAATGAGAAGATTGTAACTATTAAAGATATAGAAAAATATAATAATGAATTAATATGTGTTGTTCCATTTAATTGTAAGGAATATTTTAATGATTTATCTCTTATATATTCAGCTATATATTTAGGTTATACAAATAAAGATGAAGAGGAAATATCTAATAGTATTACATCATCAGTTGTTTTTTTTAGAGAATGCTTATATTTACAAGATAAAGATGCCGAATATTTATCTTATTTATATAGAATTAGAGATGGTAAGACTATTTCTGATAATATTTCTTATGATACTTTAGGTCACGAACTTAAAATAAAAAACATTTTAGATTATACAAGTTCTAGTGGATTTAATACTATAGAAGAAATAGCAAATATGTGTAATTTAGAGTTTCCGAAATCTAAGTTGTTACTTCCTATTTATAAAGAAGAAGTAGATGCTTCATTATATTTATTTGAACTTGCTAAATTAGGGCTAAATAAGAGACTCAATGGTATTGTAAGCGATGAATATAAAAAAAGACTTAGTTATGAACTTAAAATTATAGATGAAATGGGATTTAGTAATTATTTCTTAGTGGTTTATGATTTTATTAGATATGCTAAAAAAAATAATATTTTAGTTGGTCCAGGAAGAGGTTCAGCCGCTGGTAGTTTAGTTGCATATACTTTGGGTATTACAGAGATTGATCCACTTAAATATGATTTGTTGTTTGAAAGATTCCTAAATCCTGAAAGAAAAACTATGCCTGATATTGATACAGATTTTCCTGATGATAGACGTGAAGAGGTAATACAATATGTAATAGATAAATATGGTAAAAAGAATGTAGCTGGTATTGTTACTTTTGGGACTTTAAGTAGTAAACAAGTTTTACGTGATGTAGCACGTATTTTAAATATACCAGTTTATAAAACAGATACATTAACAAAGTTAATTCCTGCTATGACAAAAGATAAACTAATGGATATTTATGAGAAAAATTTAAATTTTAAGGCTAAAATTGATAGTGATACTTCTTTTACTAAGTTATTTAAAATTGCGCTTAAGTTTGAAGGTTTTCCAAGACATACTTCTTCTCATGCTGCTGGAATTGTTATGTGTTCAAAAGAGCTTGATGAAGTTATTCCTCTAACTGTTAGTGATTCAATGTATCTTACTTCTTATTCTATGGAATATTTAGAGGACTTAGGTTTACTAAAAATGGATTTTTTAGGTCTTCGTAATTTGAGTATATTAGCTCATATTTTAGATGATATTGAAAAAATATATGGTAAAAAAATAAACTTCAATGAAATTGATTTGAATGATAGGAAAGTATTAAAAATATTTGAATCTGCTGATACTACTGGAATATTTCAATTTGAGTCTAGTGGTATGCGCTCTTTTTTAAAAAGATTAAAGCCAAGTTGTTTTGAAGATATTTTTGCTGCAATTGCTTTATATAGACCAAGTGCAGCCCAAAATATTGAACCATATATTAGAAGAAAGTATGGTCAAGAAAAAGTAACATATATTGATTCTTCATTAGAGGATATTTTAAAAAATACATATGGTATAATGGTTTATCAGGAACAAGTTATGCAGGTTGCTAATGTTTATGCAGGTTATACTTTGGGGGAAGCTGATATACTGAGGCGAGCTATGAGTAAAAAAAAGATGAGTTTACTTGCAAGTGAAGAAGAAAAATTTATTAATAAAAGTAGAAATAACGGGCATAATGATGAGTTGAGTAAAAAAATATTTGATTTAATTTTGAAATTTGCATTGTATGGATTTAATAGATCACATTCAGTAGCTTACTCATTAATTGCTTATAAGTTAGCTTATTTTAAGGTTTATTATAAGGAAGTATTTTATAGTAATTTATTAAGTAATGTTATTGGATATACTACTAAAATGAGTGAGTATATTATGGAAGTAAAATCTAGAAATATAAAAGTAGAAAAACCAGATATTAATATTAGTACTAAAAGATATATTGTAGTTGATGGTATTATATATGCTCCCTTTTCAATTATTAGTTTTGTGGGGGGAGTTTCTACAGATCAGATAATAGATGCAAGAGAAGAGGGGGAGTTTATCGATATATATGATGCTTTTAGTAGGCTTGTACTTAAGGGGGTTAGTAAAAGAGTATTTGAATCTTTAATTTATGCACAAGTATTTAGAAGATTTAATTTTAAAATACGTACGTTAATAGAAAATTTAGATGAATTATATAATTATGCAATTTTAACAAAAGAACTAGACTCATCATTTGTAATGAAACCTGTTTTAAAAGATGATCCTGAGTTTAGCAAAGATTATTTGCTAGAAAAGGAAAAAGAATTGTTTGGAATTTATTTAACTCAACATCCTGTTTCTAGCTATTTGAATGAAAGCTCTGATACTATAAGACTTAAAGATCTTCAAAAATATCAGAATAAGAGGATAAAAGTTTTAATTTTGGTTGAGAAGATAAAGGTGATTAAAACAAAAAAAGGTGAAAATATGGCTTTTATTACTGGAAGTGATGAAACTACTAATTGTGAGTTTACTTTATTTCCACAAATATATAAGATGTTTCCTATGATTGAGAGAGGTATGATTATGAAAATAGATGGTAAAGTTGAAAAAAGACTTGCAGATTTGCAAATAATTATTAATAATTTAGTTATACTTAATGGTGATAAATATGAATAATAAGATTTTATTAATTAGAATTTTTATCTTTTCTTTAATTTGTTTTATTATAGATTTTATTTCCAAATTTTTGATAGAATATAATTTATCATTACTTGATACTATTACGGTTATTAAAGGTTTTTTCTATATAACATATACAAAAAATATAGGTGGAGCTTGGTCAATACTTGAAGGAAGACAGTTAATTTTAGTTTTTGTTAGTATTATATTTTTAGTTTATTTAGTTTATTATATAATAAAGGAAGAGCATATCAGTAAACTTTTGCTTTCATCTTATTCTTTAATAATTGGTGGTGTTTTTGGAAATTTAGTAGATAGAATATTTCGTGGATATGTAATTGACTTTTTGTCTTTTAATATATTTGGATATTATTTTCCTATATTTAATATTGCTGATATATTTATTGTAGTTGGTTTTCTTTTATTAATATTGGAAGAAGTTAGGAGGAATTTATGCAAGAATTGTTAGTTGATGAAGAAAATTTTGAGAGAGTAGATAGTTATTTAGCTAGAAAACTTGATATTTCGCGTAGTAAGGTGCAGAAGCTTATTAAGGATAAAAAAGTTTTTGTAAATGAGAAAGAAATTAGTTCTAGTTATAAGGTTTGTTTTGGTGATATTATTAAAGTTAATAATAATTTAGATTTTTCTATTAATGTTATTGCTGAAGATATACCATTAGACATAGTTTATGAAGATGAGTATTTAATGATAATAAATAAAAAAAGTGGTATGGTTACTCATCCTGCACCAGGACATTATAATCAAACTTTAGTAAATGCTTTGCTGTATCATTTAGGAATTAATGAAAGTTCAAATATTAGAATAGGTATAGTGCATAGACTGGATAAAGATACTAGTGGTTTAATGGTAGTTGCTAAGAATGATGAGGTTTTAGAACTTCTTTCTAATATGATTAAAAATAGAGAAATTAAGAGACATTATTTAGCGATAGTAGAAGGGGATGATTTACCTAGTACTGCCACAATTGATGCTCCTATTGGAAGAGATGTTAAAAACAGAGAGAAAATGTGTGTTACAGATATTAATAGTAAGAATGCTATTACTCATATTAAAGTATTAAAACGTTTCAAGGATAAATCTTTAATAGAATGTATTTTAGAGTCTGGGAGAACTCATCAAATAAGAGTTCATATGGCATATATTAAACATCCTGTGGTTAATGATCCTTTATATAATAATAGTAATGCTACGGATTTTGGACAAATGCTACATTCTAAAAGTATTGAATTTGTGCATCCTATTACTAAAAAAAGTATTTATTTTGAACAAGATCCACCAAAAGAATTTTTAGCATATTTAACTACATTAAAAGAAAAGAACTAGTTTATATTTCTAGTTCTTTAGTATTATTTTGTATTTACTTTTATCTTCTACTTATATTGTGTTCATATTTTTCATCAGCTACTTGCGATTCATTTAAACTATTATCTAGGTTATCATATATTTCATTAATTTCAGAAGTCATTCTTATTGCAATACCAGATAATGTTCTTAATATAGATGGTTTATCTATATTTAATATATTTGGAGTAATTCTAGGCGTTCTTCTTTTAAAGACTATTTCTTTACCATCTATTGTTGTGTTAACTTTATTTTGTTTTTGCTTTGTTATTTTTATAGAAGTACCATTATCTATTATAATTCCATCTTTATCTGTTTCAACTATTAAATTTTCTCCATTGACTGAGAGTATGTTACCATTAATTATAGTTTGATCTTTCCTAATATTATTTATTGTTTCTTTATTATCCATAATTCTTACACCCCTTTGAATATAGTAGATTATATCACAAATCTTATAAAATGTCAATTTATTATAGCTTTTTTTTGTGAGATATGTTATACTCTAAGAGTTTATGTGAATAGAGGTGTATTTTATGAATAAAAGAAATATTGCAATTATTGCCCATGTTGATCATGGAAAGACTACTTTGGTTGATGAAATCTTAAAGACATCTGGTATGTTTAGGGATAATGAAGATGTTAGTCAAGTTTCTATGGATTCAAATCAATTAGAGAAAGAAAGAGGAATTACTATACTAGCTAAAACTACAGCTTTAGACTATAAAAATAATAGAATAAATATATTAGATACTCCAGGACATGCTGATTTTGGTGGGGAAGTTGAACGTATTATGAATATGGTTGATGGAGTAGTTTTAGTAGTTGATGCATATGAAGGAACTATGCCACAGACAAGATTTGTTTTGAAAAAAGCCTTTGAAGCAAAAGTAAAGCCTATCGTAGTTATTAATAAAGTTGATAAACCTAGTGCTAGATGTAGTAAGGTTTTAGATGAAATATTAGATTTATTTATTGAACTTGGAGCAGACGATGAACAATTAGATTTTAAAGTAGTCTATTCTTCAGCAATTAATGGTACTTGTTCTTTAAGTGATGATATCTCTACTCAAACTCCTGGTTTTGAAGAACTTCTTGATTTAATATTATCAGAGATACCAGCTCCATCTGGAGACAAGGATAAAAATTTGCAATTTCAGCCAGCACTTTTAGACTATAATGAATTTGTTGGTAGAATTGGAATAGGTAGGGTACAAAATGGTAAAATAAAAGTAGGACAAATGGTTAGTTGTTGTAGATTAGATGGTTCTTTGAAGCAATTTAGAATACAAAAATTATTTGGATATTATGGTTATAGTAGAGTTGAAATAGAAGAAGCTGAAGCTGGTGATATTATAGCAGTAGCAGGTCTTAGTGATATTTCGGTTGGTGAAACTTTATGTGAAGTTGGTAAGGAGGAAGCTCTTCCAAAACTTCATATTGATGAGCCTACACTTCAAATGACATTTGGAGCCAATACTTCTCCGTTTGTTGGACGTGATGGAAAACTTGTTACAGCTAGAAAAATAGAAGAGAGACTTAATAAAGAAACTCAGAAAGATGTTAGTTTGAAAGTAGAGCCTTATACAAGTGAATCTTTTCTAGTTTCTGGTAGAGGTGAGCTACATTTAGCTATTTTAATTGAAAATATGAGACGTGAAGGTTTTGAATTAGAAGTATCTAAGCCACAGGTTATTGTAAGAGAAGAAAATGGTATTAAGATGGAGCCTTATGAAGAATTGCAAATAGATGTTCCTGAGGATGTTGTTGGAAGTGTAATAGAACAGTTAGGATTGCGTGGTGCTGTTATGGACAATATGTCTAATATAGATTCACAGACTAGACTTATTTATACTATACCTTCTCGTGGGTTAATTGGTTTTTCGACAATTTTTATGACTCTTACTAAGGGATATGGAATTATGAGTCACTCATTTAAAGAATATCGTCCAATCACAAATGTTAATGTAGGAGAAAGAAAATTAGGTGTTTTGGTTTCTATGGAAAATGGAGCCGCTACAAGTTATTCAATAGGTAATCTTGAGGATAGAGGAGTTATGTTTATCGAGCCTTCTATAGAAGTTTATGAAGGAATGATAATAGGTGAGTGTAATCGTGAAAATGATTTAGCAGTTAATGTTGTAAAGGGTAAGAACTTATCTAATGTTCGTGCTTCAGGTAGTGATCATACAGTAGTTTTGAAAAGGCCACGTCCTATAACTCTTGAATATGCTCTTGATTATATTAATTCAGATGAATTAGTAGAAGTTACTCCTAATTTTATTAGACTTCGTAAGAAGATATTAGATACTGATGAAAGAAAAAAATATGATTCTAGAAAAAAGGTAGCATAAAGTTTAGAAAAATAACTATTATTAGTTGTTTTTTTTTATGTAATTTTTTATAATTGTATTAAAGGTAGGCGATGGTTATGACAAAGAAGAAACAAACAGAGGAAGAACTACTGCAAACGCATGTGTTAAATTTGTCCGAAATTAGACAAGCAGAAGAGAATGAAAAAGGTATAAGAAATAGAAAATTACCTGTATTTTTGATTATTGTTGGATTTTTTTGTATTGCTACTGGTCTTGTTTTTTATGGTGTTGTTAATCATCTTAGCTTTAATAATGAAGATATCAAAGCTGAAAAAGAGCTTGCTACTGGAATGAGTCAGGAGATTTTGACTTGTTTGTCAGAATTTTTTGATGATTCTAATTCATATAAGATTGTTAATAAGGTTGTTTATTATTTTGATGATAGTATTTTAAAGTCATCTGAAATGCACACTAAAATATCATTTGTGAATATGAATGATATGGGAATGATTCAAGATTTAACTAGTAATTATAAGAACTTATATCCTTCTTCTAGTGGAGTTACTTATAATATTTATTCAAAAAATGAGACTATTTACTTTGATCGTAATATTAGCAATTATAATTTGTTTGATATTTCTACATATAATCCTACTATTAGTACTTTGAATCATACTAATGTATTTGAAGGTGGCGAAGATATTTCTAATGTAAAAGAGAAGGAAATACTTCTTGGAAATTCATGTAGTTAAGTAAAGAGTCTGTAAAATAAAAAAGCCACAATTTTATGCGGCTTTTTCTTCTTTTCTTAATGTTCTAATTTCTTTTGCTGTTAATCTAATTTTTGTACCATCTTCTAATCTATATACTTGTAGATTTAGTTTTCTAGCTCTTTTTGATGTATTAAGAGCATGAGAACGATCATTTCCTTTTAATGGTTTTCTAGTTGTTGCTTTTTTTGCCATATTTTTTTCCTCCTTTGTATAAACATAATGTTGTTTCTGCTTATTAACTTTATCATATAAAGTTATATAAGTCAAATAAAAGTTTATATATGATTTTTTATTAGATATAACTATGATGCTTCTGGTAATTCCTTACTTTTTTCTAATACTTTTACTTTTTCATTATTTGTTTGCAAGTTTTTCTTTTGTTCACTTGCTATTTTTCTAATTTCAAATTCTTTTTCTTTTAAGGTTTCATTAATGTGTATGAGATTGTCTAATAATTCACTATATTCTGGTACATTATCTATATAATCCTTATATTCAGATTTAAATTCGCTTATCATACTTTGCAGTTTATTAGATGTAGCATTTAAATTTTCGGCTGTATAGTTTAAGTTCTCTATAGTATTTAATATATCTCTACTGAAATCTTCTACTGTTATTA
This sequence comes from uncultured Bacilli bacterium, assembly GCA_910576925.1. Taxonomy (GTDB): domain Bacteria; phylum Bacillota_I; class Bacilli_A; order RF39; family UBA660; genus UBA2730. The sequence continues at coordinate 19,538 of CAJTKB010000026.1, forward strand.
CTTTATATCTTTTTTTATTAATTTGTAATTTTGGTTTCAGAGCTCTTCTCATAAAATACATATATGAAAGAGTTGCTGCACCAGCTACTTTAGATGTAATAGGATCAGGAATCATCATATCAAAGGCTAACATTTTCAAAAGATTTTTACTTTGTTTATTTAGGAAACTTATTTGATATTCTACTTTTTCTTCGATAGTTTTTGAGTTCGCTATTTTTTCTTGAAGTGTTTTTAATAGTGCTTCTTGCTCTTGTTGAAATTTTTCTAATCTATCATTATATTTTTGAATATTTAAATATTCTGTTTTAAGATTATCTAAATTTTCCTCACTATCAATAATATCATTTTGTTGTTCTTGGAGACTTTCCTGGAATATATCCTTTTCTTTTTCAATTTTATCTAATGTTGAAGAAAGTAGAATATATAATTCTGAATCTTCGAGTCCTTCTACTGTCTGACCTGTTCCTAAAATCGAAATATATTCATTAACTAAAGATCTTATGTAATCATCATCATAATTTGAAAGGTTATCAATATCAAGTTTTTTTCTTAATTCTTCAATTTTTTTGATAATTATATTTAGTTTTTCTAATAATTCTTCTATATCTGAAGTTGTAAAAGTTTTTTCAGAGTATTCTTCTAGTACTTTGTATTCAAATATTAATTTTTTTAATTCATATCTAACGTCTTGTAATTCATTTTCATAACTTTCTATTAATTTAATATTAGTGAGTTTTTCAATTTTATTGTTTACATCTGTTAGTTTTTGTTTTGTCTCTGTTTTTAATTTATCACTATTTCTTTTTATTTCTTTTTCCTTTGATTTATTAATTTTTTCTTTAGAAGGAAAAGGAACTAACGATATAATTGGTTCTTTTGTTTTATTATGTCTAGCATTATTTTGGTTTGTAAATGTTTCACTATTATTATAATTATTATTAGAAGACGTTTCATTATAGCTATTAATATTAATAACTTTTTTGTCTTTTGTTTGTGTATTTATAGAGTAGGTGGCTTCATATATAGGCCTTTTTTCATTATTTTGTATTAATTCCTCTTGAATATTTTTATTTTCAAGTTTTTCTTTTCTTATATTATTACTGTCTCTTTTTTTATTTGTTTTTTCATTTTTTACTTCAATGTTTTGATTATTAATATTAAATTTATTTTGTGCTGTACTATTTGTTTTATCTATTTGTGTTTGGTTTTGCTCTTTAAAATATTTAGGAGAAAGTTTTATTTGAGTTTTAGTTGTTAATTTTTCTTCTTTTTCCTGGTTATCTTTTTTTGAATTTATTTTAAATGTTTGATAAGCATTTCCTATTATAATTAACGGAAGTATTTTTATAAATGTGTTAATATCTTTTCTTTTAATATCTTTTTTGTTTTTTTCATTTTCTATTGCTCTTAATTTTTCTTTTTGCTTTTTAGTAATTATTAAGGTTCTTCTACGATCATTTTTGCCACCCTTACTTCCTATAGTTTCATTCATATTTATCACCTATTTAAGATTTTAACATAAAAGTTTTGATTTTTATATATTTTGTATATAAGTAAGTAGAATATTTTTAATAATATTTATATATTTATTGGAAACACTATTGATGAGGTGTTTTGTGAGAATAAAAGATAATATATGTTTAAAGGAACTTGAATCATTTAGATTTAGATATCAAGAAAATTTGATTTTTCCTACATATAGAAAAGTAATATATAGTGGTAAGCGTAAGGT
>CAJTKB010000027.1 GCA_910576925.1 uncultured Bacilli bacterium
AAATTTTTCCGCTTATGTTTCAACAAATTCAAGACATTTTCAAATACTATTGACAAAATATTCTTTAGAAACTATCAAAAATAAAGAGTTAGAAACATTTATAAATGAAGTTGATAAGATTGCACAAAAAATAGGACACAAAAGAGCTGGTATTACATTTGCCAAAAAAGTTTACGAACTAGCAAAGCAATCAGTTCCATCATGTCCATTTTCTGAATATACACAATTAATTATAGACAATTGTGTAGTTGCTTTAATCCAATCAATTGAAACAACTAAAGAGATTATATCAAAGATGCAAGAAATTGCCAATACATTACCAGAGTATGAAACTGTAAAAAGTATGCCAGGAGCAGGTCCAAGACTTGCACCACTTTTAATTGCTGAAATTGGAGATGTTAGAAAATTTAAAGATTCTAGCAGTTTAATTGCTTATGCTGAAATAGATGCTCCACCTTATCAATCTGGCCAATTTGAAGCAACAAATAGGCATATCTCCAAACGGGGTAATAAATATTTAAGAAAAACTGGTTATGAAGTAATGAAAGCGATTAAATCTTTTTATAGTATTGGTAATGAATTTTATGATTATATGTTAAAAAAAGAATCCGAAGGCAAGAAGAAAAAAGTCGCTAAAATAGCAGCTTTAAATAAGTTTCTAAGGCAATATTATGCAAAGTTAATCAAGTTATACAATTAAAAATTTTTGACCTTATTTATGGTGTTTTTGTCATGCAATAATATTCTAATTTAAACTTTTTTATTTTTTATCAAAAAACTATTGATTTATATTAGCAAGTTTGTTTATAAACTTAATACATTTCTATTATAGCATTTTTTAACATTATAGTCACTAAATAATGCTGTATAGCTAAGTAATAATGTAACATTACAATTTGTAATTTCTTATTTCAAAACCACTTTTCTAACATGTGGTGCTTCATCTGTTAATGTATATTCTTCTTTTTCTATTTTCTTTTTACTAATTCTTTTCTTACAGCAATTACATTTATAGTAAATATGTTCTTCTCCAGTATGACTTGTACTTGATTCTCCACCCATAATTTTATTGCATTTTGAGCAAAGTATTTTTTGCTGAAACTCATTCTTCTCGATATACTTTATAAATTTCATACCCTTTAAATTCACATAATTTTTTAAGTCTTTCTTCTTGTTCATCTAAACTATGGCCAAACCTTGACTGATCTTCAGTTGAAACTCTTATGGAACACATATACCGTATTATTTTAGAACACTAGATATAATCAATTTTGAATATAAAATAAATACCAATATTACTATTGGTACACAATTAAGACAAGAAAAAGTCCATATTGATAAATTGAACATAACTTTATCATTAGGACTTTAAAGCAGCAAATTTCAAATTAAAAATAGTAATTGTTGAAAAAATATCCATCAATAGAATAATATTAATTATTATTTTTTCTTATGTGTTTCAGATTGTTCATGTGATTCATAGGTACCTATAAATTGTAATATTAATTTTCTTTTTTCATTATCAACAACATATCTTGAAAATTCTCTGAAATTTCCACCTGATTGAGCTAAAGCCAAAAAATTATCTATATCAAATCCATTCATATATTTTCTTTGACTTTGTAATGATAATTTATAATATTTATTTGGGTAAATTTCATATCCAGATTCTGTTTCTTTTCCATCTAAAATAATTTTTTTATCTGGATTGTCTTTATATGCCATTAAATCAACACAATAAATATAATCCAAAATTAATAATAATCCTTCAAAATTATATGGTAGTTTATACTTTTCTCTTGCTTCATTATATTTTGCCTGTAATTTTTTTAAACCTTCATTGTTCTCATACAAAAAGTTTATTGAAATAAAATACTATTTTGATACATCTATCATTGCTGCAAGTTTACTCAATAAAGTATCATACATTTCATAATTATGTAATCTCGAAACCACTGTGCCATTACTAACCATTCTTAAATTTTCTGATGGTATTAGTTTTTCTTCAAAAGATATATTGTGAATTTCTGAATATACTTTTTCAGCAAAATATTGTGTTTGTGCTTCCATTATTAATCTTCCAATATTACTTTCTTGATTAATTCCCACTTCACTATTATTGGGATTTGTTTGTGCTGCGTGGTGTAATTCGTGATAGACAGTCATTTCTCTAAGTGGTTCTTCCAAATTATCTCTAATAAATATTGTTTTTGTTTTTGAATCTCTAAAACCTTTAATATCATGACCATTTTCTAAATATACTCTATGATTTTCATCATAAAATTCGACTTTGCTAGCAAACATCATAGCATTGTCTATTGATTTTTCTAACTTAATATTATCAGGGATTAGATTATCTTTTACTAGAATATAAAAATAGTTTGTAAAATAAGTTAATGTTTGGTCATCTAAAGTAGTTTTTTTGCTTTTAATTAATTTTTTTATTTCTTCATACATTTTTTACCCTTCCTTATAAATTTATAAGATAATTCTTATAATGTATATTATATCATTAAATCGCTATTTTTTGTTAAATTAAACTATTAAAAAATTAAATATATCAGTCAACAAACAAGTATCTACTAAAGTATCCTTTTAAACAAGCATGCTAAAAATAAGGCCTAGATTGATTTTTATGCAACTTTTTTATCACTTTTTATCAGATACTTTATTCTTATTTACTATAAATAAATGAGTGATACAATACATCAATTCATTTATGAAAAAAGTCCATAATATCAAATACTATGAACTTTGTTTATATTATCTTACACTTAAAGGTGCAAGTTTTAACCTCAATGGTGCCGATAGACAGAATTGAACTGTCCGCTGATCCTTACCAAGGATCTGTTTTACCACTAAACTATATCGGCATTATGATTTATATAGTATAAAGCAAAAATGGTGTCTAGGGCGAGAATCGAACCCACATTACTTTCTTCGGAGGAAAGCGTTTTATCCATTAAACTACCTAAACAGTAAAAAATTAATTATTACAACTAGAGCCATATTTTTTATATACAGCAAGTAATGTATCTAATTTTACTTTTCCATCTTCTTCAAATATATTTCCTTCTTTTCCTTCTATTTCTATTATTTTAGAACTATCTACTTTGTTGTAATTAATAGTCGTTTTACTAGTTACAGTATTAGCATTAGTAGTAACAGTATTTATATAATATTTGATATTCTTATATTTTGAAAATACTTTTTCATATGAATCTTTATATTTTTTTAGTGTTTGTTCATTATTAGAAGTTATTTTCTCTGTTGAAATAGTCTTCTTTACATAATCACCTTCATAATACACTTCATACTTTATATCAGCAGTTGTATCACTATCACTTAGAGTTGCCTCTTTAGTACAAGTTATAAGTTTATAATTACTTGTACTTTCACAACCAGTTAATAGTAGTATAAAAATTATTATAAATAACATACTTATCTTCTTCATTTTAATTATCACCTTTTTTTAGCATTTCTATATTTTGTCTATTTTCTTCTAGAATTTTTTTCAATCTTTTTTGTTCACTCATAATTATATCTATTTTATCATGTAATTCTTCTAATATTAATTCACTTTTCAAGTCTATTCTATAATCATTTTGATCTCTTAAACTATCTTTTTTGGCTTGACGATTTTGACTCATCATTATTATAGGAGCCTGAAGTGCTGCAATACAAGATAAAAGTAAATTTAATAGTATAAAAGGATATTTATCTATAGCATTTTCTTTCAATATTACCCCGTTTATTATTATCCATAATATTAAAAATAAAGTAAATGTTATTATAAAACTCCAGCTTCCAGCTTTTTCTGATATTTTATCGGCTACTACATCACCAAAAGTTTTTTTAGAGTCCTCTTCCTTATCTACATCAATAGAAATTGGTTGATCTACAAGTAAATCAAGTAATTCTTCCTCATCTTTTGCATCTATATCAGAATTTAATAACATTTTAACTATTTCTTTTTTTGTTTTTTTACTATTCATAATATCACCAACAATTTAATTATAACATAAATTTTAAAATATTAAAAATTAGCCTTCAATTATAAGTAAAGCAAATGTAAATTTAAACACTTTTTTAATATTCGCATAGATTATTATAGGTGAAATATATGTATTATGAATTTTTAGATTATGAAATGTATTATGAAAAAGTTGGTTGTGGCAATAAAAACATTTTAATATTACCTGGTTGGGGAGAAACTAGAATAACATTCTTTAAAATGATCAATTACCTTTCAGATGGATTTACTGTATATATTGTTGATTATCCTGGTTTTGGTAATAGTCCCTTTCCAAATAAAGATATGACAATATATGACTATGCACTATTAATCAAAAACTTTATGACAGACTTAGAAATTAATGATCCTCTTATTATCGCCCACTCTTTTGGTGGTAGAATTGCAACTATTTTAAATGGTGTTTTAAATGTAAAAATAAGCAAAATGCTTCTTATGGATATTGCAGGAATTAAACCTAAAAAAAGTTTGAAAAGTAAAATCAAAGAAAAAGTTTATAAAATAAAGAAAAAATTTATTAATCTATTTTGTAAAAACAGGAAAGAAAAGTTAGAAAAATTAAGAAAAAAATATGGTTCAAGTGATTATAATAGCTTACCAATTAATATGCTTACAACCTTTAGAAATGTTATTTCGGAAGATTTAAAGGACTATTTTAATAATATTAATAGTGAGGTTTTATTAATTTGGGGAGCTAAAGATATAGATACTCCTCTTAAAGATGCTTATTATATTAATAAGAAGATTAAAAATTCTCATTTAATAATATTCCCTTATGGAAGTCACTTTACCTATTTAGAATATATCGACAATATTAATTTAATTATTGAAAATTTTATAAAATAAAAAGTTATTAGCAATTATATACTATAACTTTTTTATTTTTAATACTGTAGACCCCAAATAACAAGCTCTTTAGCTTTTTCTCCACAAACAACGCATTTGCCATCAATATGCTCTTCTTCTATTATACAGCGTGATTTACAACCTCTTATTTCTTTCATCTTCTCTTCGCAAGAAAGCTTTCCACACCACATCGCTTTGATAAAACCTGGTTGAGTTGATAATATTTTCTCTACCTCATCTAAATTATGTGCTGTAAATGTCAATTCATCTCTTCTTTTTAAGGCTTTATTATACATATCATTTTGCATTATTTCTAAAAGCTTTTCTACAACACTTGCTATATCACAATTAGATTCAACCACAATTTTTTCTCTAGTATCTCTTCTAGCAATTGTAATTTTTTTATCTTGTAAATCTCTTTTTCCTACTTCTATTCTAAGCGGAATACCATTTACTTCAGTATCTGCAAATTTAAAGCCTGGACTTTTATCAGAATTATCTATATATGTGCTTATTTCTGCTTTTATTAAAGCATCTTCTATTTCTTTTGTTTTATTATCTACTTCTTCTCCATTACCTATTGGAATAATAGCTACTTGCTTTGGTGCAATTCTTGGAGGTAATACTAATCCGTAATCATCACTATGAACCATAATTAAAGCCCCAATCATTCTAGTCGTTGTTCCCCAAGATGTCTGATAAGCATATTCATCTTTATTGTCTTTATTAGTAAATTTAACATCATAAGCTTTTGAAAACTTTTGTCCAAAGTAATGTGATGTTCCAGATTGTAAAGCTACTCCATTATACATTAAAGCCTCATTTGTTAAAGTATATTCAGCTCCAGCAAATTTTTCTTTTTCTGTTTTTCTACCTCTAATAGAAGGAATTGCTAAAACTTCATTATGGAACCAATGATATACTTCCATCATCTTGTCTGTTTCTTGCTTTGCTTCCTCTTCAGTTTTATGGATAGTATGACCTTCTTGCCACAAAAATTCACGACTTCTTAAAAAAGGTCTTGTTTCTTTCTCCCATCTTAGAACGTTACACCATTGATTATATAGTTTAGGCAAATCTCTATGTGATTTTATATGTGTTTTATAATAATCACAAAATAAAGTTTCACTAGTTGGCCTTATACATAGGTTTTCTTCTAAGTTCTTTTCTCCACCTTTAGTTACCCAAGCAACTTCAGGCGCAAAACCTTCTACTAAATCTGTTTCTTTTTTTAAAAGATTTTCTGGAATTAATAAAGGCATTTGACAATTTACGTGACCCAATTTTTTAAATTCTTTATCTAATATTGCTTGCATTTTTTCCCATATAGCATAACCATTTGGTTCTATTACAATGCACCCCTTAACTGATGAGTAATCAGCAAGTCTTGCTACTCTTACTATATCTGTATACCATTTTGCAAAGTCCTTATCTCTTGATGTAATTAATTTATTCTCTTTTTTTTCATCCATTTTATCACCTACTTATAAACCTATAAAAGTAAATATATCTACATATATTTACTCATTGATTTCATCATTTGATTAATTTGTTTTTGATTTGGTTTCCTACCCATTTGCATCATTAAAGCCTTTATCATTTCCTCATTTATTGGAGGATTATCTTTCATATATTTTTTTATAAAATATCTTGCTACAACTACACCAATTATTATTCCTATTATAAGTCCTATTACAACCATTAAAATATCATGCCACATAAAATCATCTCCTTATAACCATATTTTACTAAAAATAATATGATTATACAAGCATTTTAAGACTATCAAGAAAAAAATAATCTTGATTTTTAAAATCACATACAAAGTAATTTAAATCGTAATTTAATAATATTTTAAAAAAGTAAGTAAAATCTTTATTACTTCTAATCTTAATATAATTATTCTTAATTTCCATAGTAGACTCTTCTTCTAAATATAAGTTATTATATATATGCATATCTTTATCTTTTTTATAAGGTAAGTCTTGATGATATTTTAGAAATATTTTTCTATCTAATTTTTCTTTTGGAATAGCATTATTAACTTGATAAAAAATATTCATAGCATAATTAATATCATTAGGAACTAATTTATGAATTTGAGTCATTATATTATATAAGGAAGTGGGACTATCCTTATATAAACTACAAAAATTATCATTAATATTAAATACATAAAAAGTTCTCATATTATCACCAAATATATTATATAAAAATTTTATTAAGATATTTGTCGAATTATATGAGTGTTATAAAAGACTTGCTACCTTCTCTTCTAAACTTTCTATATCAAAACCATATTTTTTTAATACATCATCTTTTTTACCACTTGTACCAAATTCATTTTGACTGATTATATATCTATCATTAAATATTATCTTATTAAAATTATATGACGATGATAATTCTATTGCTATTTTTCTTTTTTCTACTGGTAGTATTTCATCAATATATTCTTTATCTTGTTGTAAAAATCTTTCTATATTAGGCATACTTATTACCCTTAGGTCCTTTCCTTTAGTAAATAATCTGTTAGCAACCTCTATTGCTAAATGTACTTCCTCACCTGAAGATATCAAAATGCCATCTAAATGAACCTTTTCTTTTTGAACAATATAAGCACCACGTGCTACATCATTAATAGAAGTATTTGGAAGTACTTCTAGATTATTTCTTGATAAGCAAATAGCAGCTGGATTTTGTTCTTTTTCCATAATAACCTTATATGAACCAATTACTTCATTAGTATCACAAGGTCTAAACACTTCAAAGTTAGGGATAGTTCTTAGTGAAAGCAACTGCTCTACAGGTTGATGAGTTGCTCCATCCTCCCCTACAGTCAAAGAGTCATGTGTAAATATATAAATATTAGGAAGATGCATCATCGCACTTAATCTAATTGCTGGTCTCATATAATCACTAAAAGCAAGCATTGTTGAGGAATATGATCTAAACCCAGCTAAACTAATACCATTCATAATAGCAGCCATAGCGTGTTCTCTTACACCAAAATAAATATTTTGACCTATATAATTGCTAGCTGAAAAATCTCCTTTATTTTCTATATAATTATTACAAGATGAAAACAAATCAGCACTGCCTCCAAAAAACAAATCATTATTTTTAGCATAGGCATTTAATATTTGACCTGAAACTTTTCTTAAAGAGTTTGTTTCTAATGAAGGAATATCAAGACTTGAAAAATCTATTTTTTTATTATCAGCAGTAATTTTTTCTAGAAGTTCTCTTTTATTTTCATCCAAATATGCCTTTTTTTCTCTATACTCATCTGTTAAATTACTACATCTTTCATAAATCAAATATTGAAAGTCTTCTACTACATCAGAGGATACAGTAAAGGGAATATCTCTCATATTTAATTTTTCTTTGATATTAGTAATATCTTCATCAGATAAGTCTCCACCGTGAACTGTGTTTGTGCCTTGAAACTTAGAATGTTTTCCAATAGTTGTTTTGATCTTGATAAATGATGGTTTATCTGTTACTAACTTAGCATCTGATATGGCCTTATTTATTTCATTTATATCCTCTCCATCTAATACTTCACTAGTATGCCAACCAAAAGCATTAAATCTTTCTAAAATATTTTCTGTGAATGAAAGATTAGTTTTTCCATCAAGAGTTATATCATTAGAATCATATAATACAATTAATTTATTAAGTTTTAGAGTACCAGCAAGAGATGATGCTTCATAGCTAACTCCTTCCATAAGGTCTCCGTCTCCTACTAAAACATAGGTATAATAATCAATAGGTTTATTTTTACTATCATTTATTAATGCTTCAAGATGTTTCTCTGCAATAGCGATTCCAACAGAAGTGGCAATTCCCTGTCCTAGAGGACCTGTTGTCATTTCAACTCCTGGAGTTAATCCATATTCAGGATGTCCTGGTGTAATTGAATCAATTTGTCTAAACTTTTTTAAATCCTCAAGTTCAATATTAAAACCAGCAAGATATAAAATAGAATAAAGAAGAGCTGAAGCGTGTCCTGCACTCAAAATAAATCTATCTCTATTGTAAAATTTAGGATTTTCTGGAACAATTCTTAATTGATGAGCAAAAAGTGTATATAAGATTGGTGCTGCTCCTAATGCAATTCCTGGATGACCACTTTTAGCATTATGTATCATATCAATAGATAATGCTCTAATTTGATCGACTATTTTAGTTTCATTAATAGGATTATTATTATTTTTAATCATTCGCATAAATTCATCTCTTTTCTCTGATTAGCTATTATTATAACACGAGTTTTTAGCAATTCAAGGAAAATATAATCTATTATTTATGACATTTTAATACAAAAAAGAGACTATTTATCTCTTTTAACTATGACTTCATTATTTTTATAATCAAATATAATTTTACTGTTTGGTTTAATTTCATTTTTTATTAGTTCTTTTGCAAGAGTAGTTTCAAGTAAACTAGTAACAAGTCTTTTAAGCGGTCTAGCTCCATATATTTCACTATATCCATTTTCTATTAAATATTCTTCCATATCTTCTGTAAGTTGTATCTTAATATTAGAATATTTTAATCTATTTTCAAGATCATTTATAATTTTATTTAATATCATTTTAATAGCATCTTTTGTTAGACAGTTAAATATTATTACTTCATCAATTCTATTTATGAATTCTGGTCTAAAGTATTTTTTTATGTCAGTTAAAACCTTTTCCTTATCACCTTCTAAAATATCTTCACTTCCAAGATTTGATGTCATTATGATAATTGTATTTCTAAAATCTACTAGTCTTCCATTTGAATCAGTAAGACGTCCTTCATCTAAAATTTGTAATAATAAATTTAAAACTTCAGGATGTGCTTTTTCTATTTCATCAAATAAAACTACACTATAGGGATTTCTTCTAACTGCTTCAGTAAGTTGTCCTCCTTCATCATAACCAACATATCCTGGAGGAGAACCAATTAAGCGTGATACAGAAAATTTTTCCATGTATTCACTCATATCAATTCTAACCATATGATGTTCATCATCAAATAGTTCATAGGCTATACTTCTAGCCACTTCTGTTTTTCCTACTCCTGTTGTACCTAGGAATAAAAACGAACCAATTGGTCTATTTGGATCCTTTATACCACTTCTACTACGAAGAACGGCTTCACTTACTCTTTTTAAAGCCTCATCCTGACCTATAACTCTTTTTCTTAGATTATCTTCTAACATTAATAAACGTTCTTTTTCACTGCTTACAAGTTTGCTTATAGGAATATTAGTCCATCTAGAAATAATATTTGCAATATCGTCTTCTTCTACAACATCACTTAGTATCTGACTTTTGGTACTATTTCTAAGTTCTAGTAACTCCTTTTCAAGAGATGGAATTGTTCCATGTCTTAAGCGAGCTGCCTTTTCTAAATCATATACGGATTCAGCCTTTTCTAATTCAAATTTAGCTCTTTCTATCTCACTCTTTTTATCTTTGATATTATCAATTACTTCTTTTTCACTACTCCATTTAGCTTTTAATTCATCTTCATCTCTTTTTAATTTTTCAAGTGAAGAGTTAATTTCTTCTAAGCGTTTTTTACTAAGTTCGTCTTTTTCTTTCTTTAGAGCTTGCTTTTCTATTTCAAGGCGCATTATTTTTCTTGATAGTTTATCAAGTTTTTCTGGAACACTGTCTAGTTGTACTCTAATTGTTGCACAAGCTTCATCTACTAAATCAATTGCTTTATCTGGCAAGAATCTTTCTGTTATATATCTATTTGAAAGAGTTGCAGCCGCAATTAAAGATTTATCTTTGATAGTAACACCATGATGAACTTCAAATCTTTCTTTAAGCCCTCTAAGAATAGTAATAGTGTCTTCTACTGTTGGTTCACTAACTTTTATTTTTTGAAAACGTCTCTCAAGTGCTCCATCTTTTTCTATATATTTACGGTATTCATTTAGCGTAGTTGCTCCAATTAGTCTAATCTCCCCTCTTGCTAGCATCGGCTTTAGAATATTAGAGGTATCCATTCCACCTGATACATCACCGCTTGAAACAATTGTATGTATCTCATCAATAAACATTATGATTTCGCCATCAGACTTTTTTATTTCATTTAAAACTTTTTTTAATCTTTCTTCAAATTCACCTCTATATTTTGCTCCTGCAATAAGAGATGCCATATCAAGCTCCCAAACAGTTTTATTTTTTAAGCTATTTGGTACATCACCTTTAATTATTCTTTCTGCAAGTCCTTCAACAATAGCCGTTTTTCCAACACCTGCTTCTCCAATTAAAACTGGATTATTTTTAGTTTTTCTAGATAGAACTCTTGTTATATTTCTAATCTCTTCATCTCTTCCTATTACTGGATCAATTTTATTATCTTTTACAGCTCGGGTAATATTTCTACCATATTTTTCAAAGACATTTTCTTCTTTTTCATTTTGATTATACATAATATCAACCTCTTTTCAATAACTATTATATTCTATTTTTAGCACTTGTCAAGTATGAGTGCTAATTTTTTTGTTTTTTTAGGGTTGCATTAGAAAAAAATGTATGCTATTATTAAGTGGTAATGGACCCTTAGCTCAGTTGGTTAGAGCATCCGGCTCATAACCGGGCGGTCACAGGTTCGAGTCCTGTAGGGTCCACCATTATTGCGGATATGGCGGAATTGGCAGACGCGCTAGACTTAGGATCTAGTGTCATAGACGTGCAGGTTCAACTCCTGTTATCCGCACCATCGACGAATCTGTTCGAACTATTCGAACTTTGATATATAGAATCAATCAGAAATGGTTGATTTTTTCGTTTTTAGAAAAAATCATAGGAAAGGTTGGTGTCTATGATTAATGTAATCAAAAGAGAAATTGATATGGAGGAATCTTTAAAGAAACGATTGGAAATTATATGTGATTTCTGTAATACTACTCCAACAATTATAAATGGTAGTATTCGTAAAATTGATAAGACAAATTTGAACTATATCGAACCTCATAGAATTATTATCAATAATATAATGTTTCTTGCCTTTAATTATTCAAATGAAATCTATATCAACAATTTAAGTAAAAAAATTAAAATATCAGAACTAGAAAACTACATAAAAAGTATGAACTAATACATATTCCCTACAAATGGGTAATAGACAAAATAAGAAAAATGTTGTATTATGTAAGTGATTTACAATGACTTATTTTGAGAAGTAAAAGTATTAGTTTGTAGTACCTTTACTTCTCTTTTTTTGAAATTAGAAAAGGAGATGATAATTTGATGTATGATGATGTAAAGAAAATTGCAGGGCTCTATATTCGTGTCAGCACGGAAGATCAGGCCAGAGAGGGTTTTAGTTTACCAGAACAAGAAAAGCGTTTAAGGGCTATGTGTGAATTCAAAGGTTATGAAGTATATAAAGTATATGAAGATGCTGGAATAAGTGCTAAAACAGGTAATAAACGACCTGCATTTGATGAATTATTACAAGATATTAAAGATAAGAAGTGTAATACGATTGTTGTATTAAAACTAGATAGATTAACAAGGTCAGTTGCTGATTGGGAAAAGATACTAACATTTCTAGAAGAAAATGATGCTTTCCTAGATTGTGCTAATGATGATATCAATACCACTAATGCAAATGGAAAAATGATTTCTAGAATACTCACTTCAGTAAGTCAACAAGAGATTGAAAGAACAAGTGAGAGAACGAAAATAGGTTTAGCTGGAGCAATTAAGGCTGGTCATATTCCACATCAAAGTCCTTTAGGATATAAAAGAGATGGTAAAACTCTAGTGCCGGATTTAACAACTAAAGATGTTATAATTCGTATATTTGAAATGTATCATAGTGGCTTATCATACAAGAAAATAAGTAATATTTTAAATGAAGAAAAAGTATTGGATAAAACAAATTGGAGAGATTCTACGATTGTTGGTATTTTACAAAATGAGATTTATAAAGGTGATTTTGTTCATGGAAAGAAAACAAAGAAACCTACTTACTATCCGAATGTCGTTGAGCCAATAGTTAGTAAAGAACTATGGGAAGAATGTCAGGTACAAAAGAAGAAAAATTCAAGAAGTTATCAAAGAACTTTAACCTATTTATTCTTACAAAAATTAAAATGTCCGAAATGCGGAAGAATATTAGGTGGTAAAGCAACAACAAAGAAAAATGGTAATTCATACTTCTACTATTATTGTAATGATTGTAAATTAACAATAAAAGAAAATACTATCGAAGAATATATAAGTGAATTTATTGATAATATCGTAGAATATGATTCTGTTGTTAATCAATTTTTCTTACCAATGATAAAACAAAAAATAGAAAATCCAAAAGAAGATATTGAAAAAGAAATCAAAAAACAAAAAGATAAGTTTGCTAGAATTAGGGAAGCCTATGTAAACGAAGTATTCACTCTTGAAGAATATGACTTAGAACGAAAAAAGGTAGAAAATACGATTGAAGATTTGGAAACAAAATTAAATGAATCAGAAGTATGTGATGAGTTAAAATTCACACCAGAAGATATTTTAGTAAAGCGAGATATAGATTTCATAAATTCAGTGAAATACCCAGAAAAATATAAAGAATATAATAAGTCTTGGAAAGAATTTACTAGAGAAGAAAAAGCTAATTTAATTATGAATTATATTGAAGATATTACTTTAAAGGAAACTTACAATAAAAAATGTGATGTAGAGTTTATTAAGTTTAGAGAAAGTATTGTTAATCCTTGTAATGATTTATATTTTAATGGTTATTTAGATAGAAAAGATTATGCAATCTTTGGGAATGTTATGGGAACTTTAAGATTTAGTGAATACAGAAATGATGATGAGGTATGGCAACATATATTGAGATTACGAGAATTTTATGATGTAGGATTCTATCAAGCAACTTACAATACTGAAACATCTATGTTTTACTTCAATATAGATGAAGATAGTCAAGCAATTGTTAGAATATTCCCTATGGAAAATTATAGAGAGATTGACCCAGATATGAAGATGAAAGAATACGATTTAGGAGTACTTTATATCAATAAAGATAATGGCACTATTTTAGAAGATGAGGAAGCAGTATTTAAATATATTCCAGATAAAACAGATGGCATACTTACTAGAGAGGTAAAACCAACTATTGTAAAACCTGCTAATGCTATTGGACTAGCAGAATGTACTATAGAGGAAGAAGAAACTTCCGAAGAAGGTGTTTCTTCCTAACCTTTATGAAATCTTGTTTTATTACGAAGTTTTAAAACAATATGGAATAAAGTAAAACGGATTCTAAGGTGTCCTTAGCCCACGAGGTCATTTTGCTATACTTGGCAAAATACCTAGGGGGTTAAATATTTTGACAGGAGCCAAAATATAGCCTAAAAAACATCATTAAAACGACTATAAAAAATGTAAAAATAAAGGAGCGTGATTACTATACAATTATCCTATTCATTTCATTTAGGTAGTGACAAAAATAAGAAAAATAGTTCTAGAAATAGTGCAAAATCAAATGTAAGTGGTACAACATCTAAAAGTAATAATGCTATTCAAAATGCAGCAGGACTTACTAAATGTGATAATCACAACTACAGAAAATATGATGATAGAGAGTATGATATTGAAATTATAAGAGGTAGTTCTTCTCTTGTTGATGATGTAAAAAGGTTATACAAAGATGAGTTTGATGAGGCAAAAGAAGAATACAATTCCAAACAAACAAGAGAAAATAGAAAAATTAAAGACTATTTTACTCATGTTAGTAATAATTCTAAAAGTGATCTTGCTTGTGAAATTATCATTGAACTTGGAGATAAGAAGTATTGGGATACGAAAGATATAGATTTTAAAAAACGAATGACAAATGTATTTAAACAACAAGTTATTGATTTAGAAACAATATTGCCTACCTTTAAAATAGCAAGTGCTATTATTCATTATGATGAAACAAGTCCTCATCTTCATATTGTTGGTGTTCCCATTAAAATTGGTGGTAAAAATGGTATGAAAAAACAAGTTGGAAAAAGTGATGTATTTACGAAAGAATCACTTCGTAAATTACAAGATAAAATGAGAATGCTTTGTATCGAATCATTCAATAAAGAATATGGTCTTACAAATACTTTAAAAGATAAGAAAAAAGGGAGAAATCGTGATTACCATATAACCGAAATGGACGACTATATGGAAATGAAAGAACAACTAGAGAAAAATCAAGAAAGATTAGAAGTTGCCAATAAAAAAGCACTAGAATTAGATAATCATACCAAAGAAGTAAAGGAAATTATAAATGATTTAAAACCAACTATGCTGAAAAAAGATAATTATATTTTAAAACAAGAAGATAAAGAAAAATTATCAACATTTCTTGATTCCGTTAGTAAAACAAATGAGAAATATAAAAATATTCAAGAATTATCAGTTACTCTTAATAATGTAGATGACGAGATTAAAGAAAATCACGAAAAAATAAAAACACTTACTGAAAATAATGAGGCACTTACTCTGAGAGTAGAAACTTTAACAAAAAATATTAAAAGTAAGGATAAAGAGATTGAAGAATTAAAGGAAGAAAATCATTCATTAAAAAATACTTTAGAATTTTGGAAAGATAAATTTTTACGGGTTATGTCTTTAATCAAAGACAAGTTGTTTGGTAAAGAAAAAGAAAGAGAAAAATATTTTGATGTATCAAAAGACCTATATAAAAAAGGAATTATTAAGGAAGATACTTTTAACGAATTAAAAGATAAATACAATTTTAGTAAAGAGCATGATGATAACGGAAAAAATGATTTTGAGATAGAAATTTAAAAATATTTTTTGTATTGTGCTGAGTAGAATTTGCATTTTTGCATAAAATATAGTATAATCTATTACATCACAAAGCCATTGCGAGGAAGAGTAAAAAATTATAAAGCATTTTAGAGAACTCTGTTAGGTGAAAATGAGGATGTAAATAATTTTTGAACATGGCCCTCAAGGTGATTGACTGAACATAAAAAGTAGGTCATTACAGGTGTGCCTGTTATAGCACAAACCTATAACTATGCAAAGACATAAGTAGGTTATTGAGATTAGTACAGTAATGTATTAATGAATAAGAGTGGTAACGTGATATATATTCACCTCTTAGGAACAATAAATGTTTCTAAGAGGTTTTTTATTTGAAAGGAAGGGATTAAAATGAATATATTAATAGGAATTAGTTGGCCTTTTGCTAATGGGGATTTGCATATAGGCCATGCTGCAAGTAGCATTGGTGGAGATGTGATTGCCAGATATTACAGATTAAAAGGAAATAATGTAATACTTGTCTCAGGAAGTGATTGTCATGGCACACCAATAGATGTAAAAGCATTACAAGAAAAGAAATCACAAAAAGAAATTGTTGATGAGTGTCATGAAAAATTTTCTAAAGATTGGAAAGATTTAGGAATTAGTTTTGATTTATATAATAGAACTGATGATTCGTATCATAAAAGTTTTGTTCAAGAACAATTTAAAAAATATTTCGATTTTGGTTATCTTTACGAAAAACAAGAAGAACAATTATTCTGTGAACACTGCAATTTGTTTCTAGCAGATCGTTATATAATAGGAATATGTCCTAAATGTGGTGCTAATGTTAAAGGAGATGAGTGTGAAAAATGTAATAGTCTTTTAACTATTGATGAAGTTAAAGATACTAAATGTGCTATTTGTGGGACTAAAGCAATTGTTAAAAAAACAAAAAATTTATATTTTTCATTATCAAAATTTCAAGATGAGATTAAAAAATTATGTGAATCAAAAAAGAGTGAATGGAGAGAAAATGCTATTGATTTTACTGAGAGATATTTAAAGGAAGGTATTCCAGATAGATGCGCGTCTAGATCATTAAATTGGGGAATAGATATTCCTGTAAAGGGCTATGAAAACAAAAAAATATATGGTTGGTTTGAAAATGTTTGGGGCTATGTAACTGCAAGTAAAAAATATGCCGAAGAACATAATTTAAATTGGGAAGATTTTTGGAAGAAAGATAAAAATAATAGAATTTATCTTGTTCATGCAAAAGACAATATTCCTTTTCATACAGTTATTTTTCCCTCACTATTATTAGCAACTAAAGAAAATTACAAATTACCAGATAAAATTGTTAGTGATTGTCATCTTACTATAGAAGGTGAAAAACTATCAAAAAGTAAAGGAAACTATATTTCATTAAGGTATTTATTGGATAAATATCCAGCTGATTCTATTAGATATTTCTTTTTATCAAACGAAGCAATAAAAAAAGATTTTAATTTTTCTTGGAATGATTTTATTAATTCACATAATGGTGAATTGCTTGGTAAATGGGGAAATTTTATAAATAGAACTCTTCAATTTATTAATAAATCATTTAATGGAAATTTAGAAAATTCAATAATTGATTTACAGATTGAAGTCAAACTTAAAGAACTATTTGAAAATGTTGGTAAAATGATTGAAGATGGAAATTCTAAAGATGGAATAAATGAAATATTTCAATTCATAAGTTTTGCAAATAAATATTTTGATGAAAAACAACCCTGGATTTTAGCTAAGGAAGATATAAATAAGTGTAATGAAGTATTATTTAATTGTGTAAATATAATTTATAATATCAATACATTATTAAAACCTTTCTTACCATTTACTAGTGAAACAGTCGAGAACTATTTGAATTGTAATAATAATGAGTGGAGTTATAAAACTATTGATAAAGTTATTATTAAAGATGATATAAAACCTTTATATGAAAGATATGATAAAAAAATTATTGAAGAAGAAGTCAATTTGTTAAAAAACAATTCATAAAGGTATTTTAAAACTGTCTAAAATATATTATAATGTACTTAGTGATTGATTCTAATATCAAATTGTCTTGTAAAAAAGTTGTAGATAACTACGACAACGGCACCACTGAGGTTAAAATTTGCACCTTTAAGTGTAAGATAATATAAATAAAGTTCATAGTATTTGATATTATGGACTTTTTCATTGGTATGAGGAGTTGATGAATATTTATGAAAACGACCATAGAGACTATAGAATTTCCTTGTGAGATTAAGAAGAAACTAAAAATTAAGGCAAGTATGGGTAATTTAGATGTGAAATTCATAGATGGACATCTAATAAAGTTTGATAAAACTAATTTAAGTGTTCAAGAACCTCATAAAATAATCATTAGTAATAAAAAAAATACTTTAGTAGCTTTGGTTCATGATAATGAAGATAAAATATATTTACCAAGTGAAAATGCTATTATTTCTTTGACCAAATATATTAAATTATTAAATACTATAAATAAAAATGTATAGTAATTTACAGAGTAAATTACAGTATGAATTACAGAGCCATTTGCCGAGCAATTTACAGTGCAAAAATTATGGATTAATATTATGGATATTAATGACTTTATACTTAAAAATTGTTATAATAAGTATGTCAGTAAGTTAAAATTTAATCGAGGAGAAACAAATGAAAGTATTAAAAAGTTGGTCAAAGTTAGAAAAATGGTTATTATTTTCTAGTATAATTTTGATTTTGTTAGTTGGGGTTATTTATATTCGAATCTAAATTAACTACGACATTATCATCTATTATTGGAATTATAACAGCTTTACTATTAGCAAAGGGAAAAATTTTGGGTCAAATATTTGGTCTTATTAGTGCATTTCTATATTCTTTTGTATCTTTAAAAAATAGATTTTATGGTGAGGCTATAATCTATATGTGTATAATGTTACCAATGTATCTAATAGGAATTTTATCGTGGATAAAACATCAAAGTAAAAAGACTAACACCATTAAAGTTAATAATATAAAATTAAAAGAATGGATTATTGTTTCTATAGTATGTATATTTACTTTTATAGGAATATATTGGTTATTAAAAATATTTAAAACTAAAGAATGATTTATTTCTTCTTTATCCGTTGTTTCAAGTTTATTTGCGATATATTTAGGTATTAGAAGATGCAAATATAGTTTTTACTTTTATATAATGAATGATTTTATATTAATTACATTATGGGGAATACCAGTTATAAATGGTACACTATCATTAATTCCTATGTTTTAAAAGATAGTTTAGAGTTATGGAATAATAAATATTTAGGGTTAAAAGATTATTATGATAAATGTGTATAAACAAAATATATATAGGAGCGATTATATATGGAATTAAAAATTATTGATATTAAGACTTTTAAAAATGATATATATAAATATTATAAACAATTATTTCCTAGTGATGAAAGAAAACCTTTTAAGATGCTTAAAAAAAACTAAAAACTTAATAGATGTAAGTTTTTAGGAATTTTTAATAATAATGTTTTAATAGGATTTATGATTATAAATATAGTTGATGGCATTTCTTTTATCCAACTTGATTATTTTGCTATATTTCCATAATATCAAAATAAAGGTTATGGAACGAAATCATTAAAAATTCTAAGGGGATTTTTTCACGAGTACATTGGTTTATTTGGAGAAGTAGAAGCAGTTGGATATGGGTCTACGGTTAAAGAAAATGAAAATAGAATTAGAAGAAACAAGTTTTATGAAAAGTTAGGCTTTATATTTCTTAATTACGAATTTATTTTATTTAACGTAATATATACTCCATGTGTATTTTATTTTAAAAATGAAAAATTAGAAGAAGATCAAATAGTTAACGATATGTTTGAATTTTATAATATTTTACTTGGAGAAAAGAAAGTAAAGAAAAATTGTGGTTATAAAAATATAAAATAAAAGGTAGGTGTAGTAATGAAAGTATATATAGTAAGACATGGAGAAGTTCCACATAATGCACTTAAAATGTATAATAACAAAAATGAAGATTTAACTGATAAAGGAATTATACAAGCACTAGAATTAAGGGATAAAATTAAAAATATAAAATTTGATATTGTTATTTCTTCCCCATTATTAAGAACTATACATACAGAGAATATTTTAACTTATTATGATGATAGTATTATTACCGATGATAGATTAAAAGAAAGAAACTGTGGTGATTTATCTGGGCAACCCATTGAAATAACTGATAGAGAAGAATACTGGAATTATTATACGACTATTCAATATGGTACAAGTGAAAATATACAAGTTTTTTTTAAAAGAGTTTATGACTTCTTAGAAGAATTAAAAACAAAAGATTATGAAAGTGTGTTAATAGTAGCTCATAGTGGTGTATCTAAAGCTTTTAGTGGCTATTTTGAGGGAATACAGGATGGTAAGTTTTTAAATAGAGGATTAAAAAATTGTGAAATTAAAGATTATGAATTATAACGTAATAAAATAATATTGCAAAAATATATTTAATTACGTTATAATAAGTTTATCAAATACAAATGAACCTATTTTTTACTGATTGGCGCAAAACCCTATCAGTAAACGCACCATTTACGAATCTGTTCGAACTATTCGAACTTTAAATATACTTTCAGTCAGAAATATGACTGATTTTTATTTTATAAAAAATCTCCACGGGATAATTTTGTTAGTATGACAAAATACCTGTGAGGGGATCTACAAAAAGGTGAAATGAAAAAGTAAGTGCAACACCAGAATTAATTTAATGAAAACATTA
>CAJTKB010000028.1 GCA_910576925.1 uncultured Bacilli bacterium
ATATTTATACTATAGCTAAAAATAATGAACAAGCCTACTATAAATTATCAAAACTATATAATATAGT
The DNA here is from genome assembly GCA_910576925.1 of uncultured Bacilli bacterium. Taxonomy (GTDB): domain Bacteria; phylum Bacillota_I; class Bacilli_A; order RF39; family UBA660; genus UBA2730. The sequence continues at coordinate 68 of CAJTKB010000028.1, forward strand.
CTATAATGAACCTTTACATTGGATACATAGTAGCAAAGAAAAAACAAAAATAAAACAGACAAATGAAATAAGGAAAATAGCATAATGGAAGAGAGATTTCAAAGATTAGAATTACTAATAGGAAAAGAAAATATAAATATCCTTTCTAAAAAGTGCGTTTTAGTATTAGGCCTAGGAGGGGTGGGATGTTATGTAGTAGAATCTCTTGTAAGAAGTGGTATTGGAAATATTATAATTATAGATTATGACACAATAGATATAACTAACATTAATAGACAACTAATAGCACTTACTTCAACGATAGGAAAGAAAAAAGTAGATGTTCTTGAAAGTAGAATAAAAGAAATAAATCCAAATTGCAATGTAATAAAAATAGACAAATATATAGATGAAAATAATTGTTTAGAACTATTTCAAAATAAAATAGACTTTTTAGCAGACTGCTGTGATTCAATAAAAGCTAAGAAAAACGTTATTAAATATGCATTAGATAATAATATAGATATAATTTCATGTATGGGAACAGGAAACAGAATGGACCCTAGCAAATTAGAAATAATTGACATAAAAAAAACTAGTATAGATCCACTTGCTAGAATAATTAGAAAGTACTTAAGAGACGAAGGAATAAATAAAAAATTAGCAGTGTTATGCAGTACAGAATTACCCAAAAAAGTAGAGGGATATAACATATCTTCTAACTCCTTTGTACCACCTAGTGCAGGACTTTTAATAGCAAGTTATATAATAAAAGGACTTATCAATAACTAAGTCCTTTAAAAATGCTTATATAAACTTAAAACTCTACCTAAAATTATAATATTTTTAACAATTATTGGTTTAGCATTATCAGACTCTAAATGCATAAAACCATCTTTTCTAAAGAATTTTTTGATAAGTACTTTTCCATCAGGAGCTAAAGCAGCAACTATATTACCGTCTACTATTTTATCTACTTTTTCTATTATTAAAAGGTCATTATCACAAATTCCAATTGATCTAAGATCTTGATTATTAACTTTTAAAACAAATATATCAGTTTTATCATCAGTCATATTTAATGATATTTTAAAATATTCCTTAGGAATATCTAACTCTTTAATTACATCTTTAACAAGGTCCATTTTTATATAAGGTACTTCAACTAAGCTATTCTTTTTATTTAGAAACTCATTAGGTACAAGTAATTTTAAAGTTCTATTTTTTTTTCCCTTTTCAATATATCCTTTTTTTTCCAACTTAGTTAGATGAGTATGAATGGTAGCAGGACTATTAGAATGAGCTTCTTTTCCTATTTCTCTAACTGTTGGAGCATAGCCATTTTCAGCCGTTAATTTCTTAATTATTTGTAAAATATTTTTTTGTCTTTCTGTTAACTTTTCCATATATTTACTACTCCTATAATAAATTTAGAATAACATAGAAGTATACATACTGTCAAATAAATGCGATATCATTATATTATCAAAAATATTTTGAAAAATTGCTCAAGAATTAAACTACTTTCAAAATTTAATTATACCTTTTATTTTCTAAAAAACTTTTATATAATAAAAAAGAAAAGGTGATTAATTATGAAAAAAGTAATATTAGTAGATGGAAATAATTTATTATTTAGAAGTTATTTTGCTACCAGTTATAGTGGGTCTATTATGACAAATAGTAAAGGCTTTCCAACCAATGCAGTATATGGTTTTACTACTATGATAAATAAAATATTAGAAGAAGAAAAACCAGAATATATTTTAGTTGCATTTGATAAAGGAAAAACATTTAGACACGAAAAGTATGATTTCTATAAAGCAGGCAGAAATGCTATGCCAGAAGAATTAAAATTACAATTTCCAAAAGCTAAAGAGCTACTGGATGCGATGGGAATAAAGCATTTTGAAATAGATGAATATGAAGCAGATGATATTATAGGAACACTTAGTAAAATAGTAGATAATGAAGACGAGTTTGTTGCTACAATAATTAGTAGCGATAAAGATTTATTGCAACTAATTAGTGACGAAGTAGAAGTAAAACTTTTAAAAACAACAGGATTCATTAGAATGAATAAAACCGAATTTATAAAGACTTATGGTGTTGAACCTATTGGTATGATAGATATAAAAGCTCTTATGGGAGATTCTAGTGATAATATACCAGGAGTTAAAGGAATAGGGGAGAAAACTGCTATTAAACTTCTTAGCGAGTATAAAAGCCTAGATAACATATACCGAAATATAGATAAAATTTCAGGTAAAACTCGCGATAAACTGATAGAAGGTAAAAATGATGCCTATATGAGTTATGAAATTGCAACAATATATAGAGATGTACCGCTTGATTTTAATCTATATGATTTAAAATATCAAGGAATAAACAAAAAGGAATTTATTAATATATTAGAAGAATTAGAATTTGTTTCGCTCTTAAAAAAATATAATCTTAATAATTTACAAACTAATCAAAACGATGATAATAACAAAATTATAAAAGAAGATATAAAAATAGTAGACTACAAAGAGTTTGATTTTAATAAAGAATTTAGTTACTATATAGAAGTTGATCCTAGAAACTATAGTAAAGGTGAAATCCTAGGTATTAGTTTCTATAATAAAGATGAATCTTCATTTATATACAAAGAGAACTTAGAAGATATAAAAGATATTTTTAAAAATAGTACATCAAAGTATACATATGATGTTAAGAAAAGTATAGTTTCATTAGCTAAATTTAATATAAAAGTTGATAATGTAATTTATGATGCGATGATTGGAGGCTACTTATTAGATTATGTAGTAAAAGATGATATAAGTTTTCTTGCTAAAAGTTTTAATTATAATATTGAAAATTATGATGATATGTTTGGTAGCATCAAAAGAAGAAAAACAGTAGAGGAAGACTTCTTGAAAGAACAATGCATTTTAAAAGCACAATTTATATATGAAACAAGAGAACAAATACTAAAAGAAATAGAAGATAATAATGAAAGAAGCTTATTTTATGATATAGAAATGCCACTTAGCCTAGTTTTAGCTGATATGGAACTAGAAGGAATTAGAGTAGATAAAAATTCTCTAGATAAATTAAGCTCTGAATTAAAAACAAAGTTAGATAATCTAGAACAAGAAATATATAAAGATGCTGGGATAGAATTTAATATTTCAAGTCCAAAACAATTAGCTAACGTTTTATTTACAATAATGGGTTTAGAATATCCAAAAAAAGCAAAAGCAGAAAGTTATTCTACTAGTAAAGAAATACTTGATAAAATAATTGAACAAAGTCCTATTGTTAGTAAAATATTAGAATATAGAAGACTAGCAAAAATTTATAATGGTTATGCTGAAGGGTTAAAACCAGATATTAGAGATGATGGGAAAATTCATACAATATATACTCAAACATTAACACGTACAGGACGCCTTTCAAGTATAGAACCGAATCTTCAAAATATTCCAATAAGAGATGAATATGGAAGACTAGTTAGAAAAGCATTTATTCCAGAAGAGGGATGCCTATTATTATCAAGTGATTACTCTCAAGTAGAACTAAGAGTTTTCGCCCACTTATCAGGAGTAGAACATTTAAAACAGGCATTTATTGATGATAAAGATATTCATACAAAAACTGCTAGTGATATCTATAAAATAGCAGAAAGTGAAGTTACAAAAGATATGAGACGAACAGCAAAAGCAGTAAATTTTGGAATCTTATATGGAATTAGTAGTTTTGGACTTAGTGAAGATTTAAAGATAGACATTGAAGACGCTAAAAGTTTTCTAAAGAATTATTTAAATACTTATCCTGGTATCAAAGAGTATATGGAAAAAGAAAAATCCCTTGCTTATTATAACGGATATGTTACTACAATAATGAATAGAAAAAGAGTAATAAATGAACTTAAAAGTAAAAACTATATGGTAAGAAATCAAGGAGAGAGAATGGCTCTTAATACTCCAATTCAAGGAAGTGCAGCTGATATTTTAAAAAAGGCTATGGTTGAACTATATAATGAGTTAAAATTAAGAAAATTAAAGAGTAAGATTCTACTTCAAGTACACGATGAACTTATACTAAATGTCTATAAAGAAGAACTAGAAGAAGTAGAAAAACTAGTAAGAGAAGTTATGGAAGGTGCTTATACTCTTTCTGTACCATTAAAAGTTGATATAGAAACAGGAAAAAATTGGTATGAAGCAAAGTAAGGAAGTGATTATATGCCAGAAAAGCCAGAGGTAATTACTGTTAGTAATGCCTTAAAGAAGAAAATATTAGGTAAAAAGATAATAAAAGTAGCTGTATATTGGGATAATATTATTGTAAAACCAAGTATCAAAGAATTTAAAGATAAATTAGTAGGTGAAGAGATTTTAAATATCACAACAAGAGGTAAGTTTATTGTTCTAACATTAACTAATTATAATATGCTTATTCATCTTAGAATGGAAGGCAAATTTACTTTTAGAAATAATAATGATGAAAGAAATAAACACGAACACGTAATATTTACTTTAAGTGATGAAAGTGAGATGCGTTATCACGATGTTCGAAAATTCGGCAAAATTTATTTAGTAGAAAAAGAAAAACTATATACTGATACTCCATTAAAAGATTTAGGATATGAATTTGATTCAGAAAACCTAACAAGCTCGTATTTACTAGAAAAATTTAAAAATAAAAATAAGTTTATTAAGACCGTTCTTCTTGATCAATCTATTATTGCAGGAATTGGTAACATTTATGATGATGAAATTCTTTTTATGAGCAAAATTAATCCATATAAAAAAGCTTCAACGCTAACTTCAACAGATTGTAAAAATATTATAAAAAATACTAAAATAGTACTTGAAAAAGCTATTTCAATGGGAGGAACTACTATTAAAAGCTTCACATCAGAAGAAGGAGTACATGGAAAATTTCAAAGTGAGTTATTAGTTCACGGTAAAAAGGATGAACCATGTCCAGTCTGCCAAGAAAAAATATTAAAAGATAAACTTGATGGAAGAGGAACATATTACTGTAAAAATTGTCAAAAGTAAAATTAGTATTAGCAAAAGTTATAAAAATCATTTTCTATATAATATAGAGATATTGTAGTAAAAAAATTTTATATGTTTCATTTTTATAAATTTTGTTGTATAATTTATAAGTGTACTGAAGGAGGAAAAAATATGAGAAAAACAAAGATGCTTTGTGGAATAGGTCCCGCTACACAAACTTGGGAAGTATTCAAAACATTAGTAAATAATGGACTAAATGTAGCACGAGTAAATTTTTCACATGCAACATTAGAAGAGAGAAAAACAACAGAAGATTTAGTTGCAAGAGCTCGTAAAGAATTAGGAAAGGAAGTAGCAATTTTATTTGATACTAAAGGACCTGATCTTAGAACTTGTAACTTTGAAAATGATTATATTGATTTTGTTAAGGAAAATACAATTAGAATTGTAAGAGAAGCTGTAATTGGCAACAGCGAAAGAATAAGTCTTAACTATCCACAAGTTATTGATAATTTAAAAGTAGGTACAATACTATTATTAAATGATGGGTTTGTAAGACTAGAAGTAATATCTGTTGAAAGTGATGGAGTAACTTGTAGAATTCTAGATGATGCTACACTTCAAAGTAGACGTGGAGTTAATATTCCAGGAGTTGACCTAAACATACCATTCATTTCAGATGAGGATGAAAAAGATATTAAATACTCTTGTGAACACGATGGAGATTATCTTGGGATAAGTTTTGTATCTAGCGCAAAAGACGTTAGAGCGGCAAGAAAACTTCTTGAAAAATATGGAAGACCTGATATGTTAATTCTTTCTAAAATTGAAACAAAAAAAGCAATAGAAAATATAGACGAAATAATAGACGAAACAGATGGTATTATTATTGCTAGAGGAGACTTAAGTGTTGAAGTGCCATTTATTGAAGTTCCAGTTTTACAAAAAATGATTATGAAAAAATGTCGTGAAAAAGGAAAAATTTGTATTGTAGCAACAGAAATGCTTAAAAGTATGTGTAAAAATTCTCGTCCAACTAAAGCAGAACTTACAGATATTGCAACAGCAGTATTTGATGGAACAGATGCTGTTTGGTTAAGTGATGAAACAACAATTGGAGATCACCCAGATCTTGCTAGTCAATACCTAGGAGAAGTTGCTGATGAAGCTGAGAAATATTATGAAGAGTATGGTACTAAATATACTGCTAACAATGGGCACGAAATACCAGACTTATTAGCAGAAGGTGTTGTTAAAGCAGCAGAAGACTTAAATGTAAAACTAATTGTTGCAGCAACTATGAGCGGATTTAGTGCTCAAAAAATTAGTAATCTTAAACCAGATGCTATAATACTTGCACCAGTTCCAAATGAAAGAATTGCCCGTAAACTAGCACTAAATTGGGGAGTATATCCAGTTGTTACACCAGAATATGCTTCAACTGATGAATTAGTATCAGATGCAATTACTCAGGCAAAGAAATTTATGCAACTAAATAAGGGAGATAAAATAATAATTACTGGAGGTTTCCCTAATACAGGTGAAAAAGCAACTAACTTTATGAAAATAGAAGAGATAAAATAGATAATAAAAAAAATTAGTCAATATTGGCTAATTTTTTAAATGATTTCTATATTCTTCAGATATTAAGCTAACTTCACCTTTTGGAATAGAATAAATAATTGTAGATTTAAGTTCTAAATCAAGCATTTCATTATTTTTTTCAAATTTACTTAATATAGGAACTTCTACTTCTTTTTTAACTTTATTTAAATATTTTTGACCAACTTCATTAAAACCAAGTATTCTAATATAAGAAATTTCTCGCATTCTATTAGCTTCTTCTTTAGTAAAACCTATTAATATATGAAGTAACATTCTAGAAATTTTATTATAGGTATAACGCTTAGATTTTACCATTTCAATTAACTCATCATAACTTGAACATTTTGAAATAACCTTTTTTAATAAAGAATCTAGTCCTTCATCAACTGTCTGATAAATACTCAAATCTTTTGTTATAATAATTTTATATTTAAGAAGATTAAAATACTCATCTATAAAATGTAACTTTTCTTTATTAAGACTTTCATTAACAAAACTTGGAATAGACATAGTAATATCCTTCTTTTCTTTTAAGGCTTTTCGAATAGCAGTACTACTTGTTATTTCATCTAAACTATTATTATGATAATTATTTTTTCTCTTAATAACAACAGGCTTAATTTTATAATTATTTTTAATTATTGTTTTAATATAGCTAACTCCAAGTAAATCATTAGGTGTATTAATTTGTTTACCAGTAAGATCATATATAGCCTTACTTATCGCTGTTGGATAATTTTCTCCAAATTTAGAATACAATTTGAATAACTTATCGAAATACTCATTATTTACTTGTATCTTTGCAATCGTAGTAAGAGTATCAATATCATCACTTTCACTTCCAAAAACGAATTTATCTACTTTCAACTTTTCTAATATTGTAATTGCACCATAACTAAAAAAATCAGCTGATTGAGTTGCAAAAGGGAAGGGAAGTTCTACAATTAAATCTATTCCAGCTTCTTTTGCAATAGTTGTTTTTTTCCACTTATCAATCAAGGATACATCTCCTCTTTGAGTAAAATTCCCATTAAGTACTAAAACTATTTCTTCATTAGGATACATTTTCTTAATTTGCTTTAAATGATAGAAATGCCCATTATGAAAAGGATTATATTCAGCAATTATTCCAATAGCCATTAAATCACCTCTATTTATTGTATAGTTTAACATAAAATATAATAAAATTAAGTAAAAAAACAAAACTTTATTTACTATTTATTAATAAAAATGTATAATAAGCTTAATCAAGAGGTACAATATTTTTGTATGTAGTAAAGAAAAGTGATAGTATGAGTAATAAAAAGGATGAAATATTTAAAAAATTAAAAGATGATGAAAAACTATTAGAAGATAATATAGAGCAATTAACAAAGGAAGAAGAAAATATTTCTGATTCTGATATTAGTAATAATGAAAATAGTTATATTGAAAATAAGAAAAATAAATATACTTGGCAAATCTATTTGGCAATTTGTTTTATAATAATAGTTATAAGTTTTAATTTCATTTATTTGCTTTTTATGCCTAAGCTTACTTTAAATGGACAAAGTAAAATTGAACTTGACTATAATGAAGAATACAAAGAATTTGGTTATAAATTAACTCTAAATAAAAAAGATTTAACAAATAAGGTTAAAATTAAGGGTAAAGTTAACTCTAAAAAACTAGGAGTATACACAATAGAATATTATTATAAAAAAGGAATATTTAAAACAAGTAAAAAAAGAATTATTAAAGTAAAAGATAAAACAAAACCGCTTATAATTTTAGATGGATCTAAGAATACTTATATCTGTCCAAATACCGAATATAAAAATGATAAGTATCAAGCTATTGATAATTATGATGGAGATATTACCAAAAAGGTTAAGGTAATAAAAAAAGAGGATAGATATATCTATCAAGTAGAGGATAGTTCGGGAAATAAAACTAAAGTAATAAGAAAAATAATAAAAAAGGATAGAATAGTCCCTTCATTAACTTTAAAAGGAGATAAAGTAGTAAATATAACTCAAGGTGAAACATATAAAGAAAGTGGCTATACTGCTATTGATAATTGTGATAACGATATTACAGAAAAAGTAATTATAGAAGGGAATATTGACATAAATACTATTGGTAGCTATGAGCTAAAATATAAAGTTAGTGATAATTCAAAAAATGAAACAATAGTAACACGTACTGTAAATGTCTTAGAAAAATCGAAAAAAGGAGTTATATATCTGACCTTTGATGATGGACCTAATGAAGGTACTACCAATGTAATATTAGATATTTTAAAAGAAGAAGGAGTTAAGGCTACATTTTTTGTTACAAATAAAGGACCAGATGAATTAATAAAAAGAGAGTATGAAGAAGGACATTCTATTGCACTTCACACAGCAACTCATAATTATGCAACTATTTATTCATCAGACGCTGCTTACTTTGCAGATTTAGAAGCTGTTCAAAAAAGAGTAGAAAATATTACAGGATATAAATCTATGCTTATACGCTTTCCAGGTGGAAGCAGTAATACTATTAGTAGAAAATATAACATAGGAATAATGAAAAGACTTACTAACGAGGTACTAGCACGAGGATATAAATATTATGATTGGAACATCTCTAGTGGTGATGCCGGAGAAACTAACACTAGTGAAGGAGTATATCAAAATGTAGTATCACGTATATCACATGATAAAGTCAATATGATACTAATGCATGATATAAAACCATATACAAGAGATGCTCTAAAAGCCATAATACATTATGCTAAAGAAAACGGATATATTTTTGACAAGATAACTGATAGTACTGATATGGTAATGCAAAGAGTAAATAATTAAAAATAAAATACTTTAATCTTAGTGTACTTTTATTTATATTAATTTGGCAATAATTATATATATTCAAGTTAAACTAATACTTATATACATAAAGATAAGTCCTATTATTGTAGAAATAATACTTATCTTTTTTCTTTTATAACTGAGAGATTCAGGTAATAATTCATACAAACTAATATTACTCATGATACCAGCTATTAAACTTAATAATATTCCAAGTAAAAAATTATCTATAAAATTTTTCAGAAATAAATAAGCTAGTATCGCACCTAATGGTTCACTAAGAGCAGCAATAAAAGCATATAAAAATGCTTTCAATCTACTTTTTGTTGAATAGTAAATTGGAACTGCAATACTAATACCTTCAGGAATATTATGAAGACTAATTGCAATAAAAAGACTAAAACCCAATCTCTTATCTACTGATGCTGTTAAAAAAGTAATGATTCCCTCAGGCAAATTATGAATGATGATAGCAAGCATAGATGTAATACCAACCTTATAAAGATTATCATTAGATATATCTATATTTCTATTTATATAGGATGATAAAAGAATTCCAATTACAAAGAATATTAAAATAAATAAAATAGACAAAAAAATATTATAAGTAGAAATTAAATAATTATAAGACTCAGGTATTAAATCAAAAAATGAAGCTGCTATCATGACTCCACTAGCAAATCCAAGAGCTGTTATAATTATCTTTTCTTTATCTTTGAAGGGAAAAAGTATTGGAATAACCCCAAGCATTGTAGCACTACCAGCTAAAATAGTTAAAATAAAAGCATAATTAGTATTAATAGTTATCACCTAAATAAATTTATTATAAACTTTACTAAAATATGCAAAATTTTCTTGCAATTTATAATAAAATGTTATATAGTATAACGAAATTAATGAAAGTGGGGGATTATTTTGGATGTAAAAAAAGGAGGAGAATTAGTTGAATATATTGAAGCACTTTATGATGACCATTTAGGAGGTCCAATAAAATATAGTAAGGATATAACAAAAACAAAAGAAGAACAAGATAGCTTTATAAAATATGTAAAATTATTTGTTCACAATAAAATTGCGGCTAAACTTTTTTTAGAAAGAAGAAAAAATATACTTAAATATGGTCAAATTATTGAAGGAGAAAAAAAGAAAACTGGTACCATTAGTATGAGTAGTAGTTCAGACTTGCAAAAAATATATAACCTCTTAAAATTTGAGTTTTTTGATTCTTTTAAAGAAGGTTATGCAAATAATATAATTGATGATTTATGCTTGCTTCCAATATTAGGGGAAAATTTAACTATAATGATAGATAGCAGTAATATAGAAGATAAAAAATGGATTCATAATGAATATAATAAAAAAGAAGAAATAATAGAAATAGAAAACGATAAAGTAAAAGTATATAATTAATAATAGTATTAGTTAAGATTCTAATACTTTTTAATTTATTCATAAAATAATGATATAATAAAAATAAATAAAAAACATTAAAAGGAGAGGTATTATGAATTATGATTTATTAATGCAAAAAGAAATAGATACACTTGATGATGTAAGAGAAATATTGCTTCATACATGCTGTGCTCCTTGTTCATCAACTTGCCTTAAAAGACTAGGAGATAATTTTAAAATTACAATATTTTACTATAATCCTAATATTACAGATGAAACAGAGTATAAAAAAAGACTTGAAGAAATAAAAAGATTTACTCATGAATTTAAAGTTAAATATCCAATTAGTATAATTGAAGGTAGATATGATCCTAAAAGTTTTATAGAAATATCAAATGGCTTAGAAAATGAACCTGAAAGAGGTAAGAGATGTTACAAGTGCTATGAATTAAGACTTAAAGAAACATTAAAAGTAGCAGAGGAAAACAAATTTTCCTACTTTACAACTACTTTAACACTTAGCCCCTTTAAAAATGTAAATTGGTTAAATGAAATAGGAGAAAATATTTCTAAAAAATCTAATGTGAAATTTTTAAATTCGGATTTCAAAAAACATAATGGTTACAAAGAAAGTATAGAATACTCAAAAAAGTATAATTTATATAGACAAGACTACTGTGGTTGTATTTATTCTAAATTAGAAAAAGATAACTATAAAAAAACAATAAATAACTAGTACTAAAAATATTAACTCTTGTTTTCGTAAGTTTTATGATTTATAATTTACTTATAGTAGAAAAAATACAAACTATAAATGGTAGGTGTAATAATGAAACTAAAGAATAATAAGGGTTTTACATTAATAGAAATATTAGCCGCTATAACAATTATGGGTATTTTATCAGGAACTGTAATTGCAGGTATATCAAAACATGTAAATAAATCGCATAAAGAATTCTGCTCTTCACAAGTTAAAATGTTAGAAATAGCAGGTAGAAGTTATTTTGATGATAACATGTCACTACTTCCTATGAATATGGGTGGAGAAGAATGTGTAACCCTAGATAAACTCGTTAATGATAAATATATAGAACAATTAAAGGACTATAGTGATACTGTATGCAATGCTAGTGCAAGCAAAGTATGTTCTATAAAACATTTAAAAAGTGGATTTTATTATACAACCTATTTAAAATGTAATAAATGTAATACAGACAATGTAAGTAATAAAACAGATAGTACTCCTGTTGTTAGATTTACACCAGTCAGTGGTCAAAATACTCCTAATAAAGATTTCATTATAACAATGAAGATAACAGATAGTTCTAATCCAATAGCAAGTTATGCTTATACTGTATATCAAAAAACATCATCTGGAGATGTCCCTGTAGAAACAGTTGATTTTAGGGAATATAAGGGTGATATTAAAATAAAATTAAATAGAAAAGGTACATATTATATAAAAGGATATGCTTATAACTCTATTGGAAAATTAGGAGAAGGTAGGGGCGGAGATTATATTTTAAAGTATAGTTTGCCGAATGATTGTGGAAGTCAAATAGAAGTTACAGCAAAAAAGAAAGAAGATAATTCTAAAATTAATCAAAGAACTTGGATGAAAGGAACCTTAGAAATAACGATAAAGAAAAAGGGAGATATTGAAAGTTATGATATATATGTAAGTAAAAATGATGGTCCTTTTCAAAAGGTTATTTCCAAAGCTTCTGCTATTTCAAGAACTATAACATACGATAATAAACAAACAGGAATATATAGACTTAAAATAGTTGGTTATAACGATCAGGGAGATACCTGTTCAACTGATGCTAATGGCAATTATTTCGAATATCGTCAAGATAATGATCCGCCTGATTGTAGAACAACAGGAACACCAGCAGGCTGGGATAAAGGTTGGGTAAATAAAGATGTTAAGCTTCAAGCTAATTGTGAAGGCGAACACCCTAAATATGAGAGCCAATGTAATCATTCAAAAAGTACATCAAATCTTATAACCGCAGAAATTAATGATTATAGAAGTGCTGGATTTGTTATGGATAATGTTGGAAATAAAACAGAATGTGCTCCTGTTTTAGTTAGAATAGATAAAACTCCACCAACTTGTTCCATAAATCTAAATGGAACGGAAGGAAATAATGGCTATTATAGAAGTGATGTAACAGGAAGAATAAATACTAATGATCCTCTTTCTAACAATGTAGCAAGTGGAGTAGCAGCATATGATATAACAACATCAAGTTCACCATCTTATAATAATAATTCAACCAAAACTTATAGTAATAATACAAATAATTATGTTAAAATGTATGGTTATGTAAAAGACCAGGCAGGTAATATTAATTCATGTACTAGTAAAGAGTTTAGAGTAGATAAGACTCCGCCTACCTATAATTATACTTTTAATCCATTAATACCTATTGGAAACGGTTATGATTATGGTACTACAATCAATGTCAAATGTAGTGATGTGGGTAGTGGACCTATTAGAGACTATTCCCAACCATTTAGTTATGGAATGTTGTCGGCTTCTATTAGTGGTCAGTGTGAAGATTTAGCAGGTAACACATCGCCGTATTTCTCAAGATACTTCCGCTATTGTCCAGGTATACCTTGTGGTTACAAAACTTGTGAAGCACCTAGTCCATCATTATGTGGCTATCAAAAGTGTTGGCACGAAGATGAGTGTCAACCAGACATAACTTATGTTCCAACTGATCCTGATGAAGGAGACGATGATGATGACGATCCGCCTTCACCACCAGCCGATGATAGTAGCTTACAATGTCCTACAGTAAGAGCTAATGTATCAGCTGAGACTTGGACTAATAAAGATGTAAGATTAACACTTAACTTTGGTTCAGGAAATTCTGCAACTACTTATAAGCTTTATTATGCCAAAGTTGGCACTACAAGTTATAGCCTACAGGGAGATCATGGTGTTAGTATGACTAACCAAACCTTAATGGTAAAAAATGATCTTCAAGATGGTAAGTATAAAATAAAAATAGTTGTAAAAAATTCTAAGGGCGAAACAAGAGATTGTACAGATTATGATAGATACTATATAGACATTACACCTCCAAAACTAACAACTGTATGTAGATTCAATTTTGACGAAGCAAGTAAATATAATAATGGATTTGAATGTCAAGGAGATCCAGAATCTCATGTCTTTAATGGAGTTTTTATAAGAGTTGAAGATGCTCATTCTAAACTAGGAAATAGCAATTATACTGTTACTGGAATGACAAGTAGTGGACAAAAAAATTCTTTATCACATAGTAGATCTGGTTCTAATAAGTTTGATGCTTATTGTTTGAAGACACTAAAGGGTTACTCTACAAGAAATGTAAATTTATCATATAACCTGTGTGATGTACTAGGAAACTGTACAGGTCAAAAAAATCAATCATTCAGTAGTGATATGGGAGACTTCAACGGTAAAAGTTGTACTCAAAAGAAAAACGAAAATGCTTACTAAAGAATTAGTACTTGTTATTAATTCTTTTTATTTTCTAATTAATTATGGTATACTAAAACTAGCAAACAATAAGAGGAGTATTTTATGACAATAATTGAGTATATTTATAAATATAAAGACAAAACGTTTGAAGATATGAAATTTAATGAAGTAGATAACGTTATCCTCTCAGCTATAAGTTATATTGATTTTGATGATATTGTATGTAATCGTTCTTACTCTAAAATTACAATAAAAAATGCTTCGATTAAATATCTTGCAAATTACAATGAAAAAAAGAACCATATGTTAGCCTATAAACACGCAGTAGAAATACTTAAAAAAATAGCAGATACTGATAGATATGGCAATTTATATTTATATAATTATCAATATATTGGAGATCAAAAAAAACAGTTTTCTGCAATAACAATTGAACTTGCTAAAGATTTGATTTATATTTCATATGAAGGAACTGACCATTTAGTGAGTGGTTGGAAAGAAGATTTTAAAATGTCTTATACCTTTCCAGTCCCAGCACAAAGATTTGCTATTAAATATTTAGATAGATATATTGTTAGCCATAAAAATATTATTTTAGGTGGGCATTCTAAAGGAGGAAACCTTGCTCTTGTAGCAGGAATGTATGCTAATATCTTCGTAAAAAAAAGGATCTTAACTATCTTTTGCAATGATGGACCAGGATTAAGAAAAATCCAGTTTGAAAGTCTAAAATATAAGGAAATTGAAAAAAAATTAATTACAATTATTCCAAATTACTCTTTAGTTGGTCTTCTTTTAAGACATCATTCTAATTATAAAGTAATATTATCTAGTAAAAAAGGAATCCTTGCTCATGATTTCTATACTTGGTTAGTTGATGAAGAAGAGTTTATCGCAACAGAACTTAGTACTTTTAGCAAAATATTTGAGAAAGGAATGCTTAACTGGGTTAATAAATATAACGATTTTGAAAGAAAAAAATTTACAGAAAGTTTATTCAAAGTATTTGAAAGAGCTAATATCCATAGTTTAGTAGAAATAATGGATAATAAGAAACTCATATTAAAACTTATTTATGAAACTAGAGGTATTGATAAAACTACTAAAAAAATGTTAAGAGAATTTATTTGGGTTATATTTGAATACACTAGAAATTATAAGGAGTTGTAATAGATAAGTGAAAAATACATAAATAAGATATTAAAAAAATTAGAATTACGTCTTTCGTTTTACTTTACACAAATTCCACATTTATTGTATAATTATACTTAGATTAGTAAGGTGATAATATGTACTTAAAAGAGATCAATGCAATGGGATTTAAAAGTTTTGCAGATAGGATAAATATAAAACTTGATGATAGAATTACTTGTATTGTTGGACCAAACGGCTCAGGAAAAAGTAATGTGGTTGATGCTGTTAGATGGGTGTTAGGGGAGCAGTCAGTTAAGTCACTACGCGGTGATGGAGCGATGAGTGATGTAATATTTTCTGGCAGTAAGTCAAGAAAGCCTCTAAATGTAGCTAGTGTAGAACTTGTTTTTGATAATACAGATAATTATTTAAATCTAAACTTTAGTGAAGTGTCTATTAAAAGAAAAGCCTATAGAAGCGGAGAAAATGAATACTTTATAAATGGAGAAAGATGTAGATTAAAAGATATTGTTAATCTCTTATTAGATACAGGAATTGGTAAAGAATCATTTAATATTATTAGTCAAGGAGAAGTTGATAAAATTCTTTCTAACTCTTCAAATGATAGACGTCTAATAATTGAAGAAGCTGCTGGTATTACTAAATACAAAAAAAGAAAAGAAGAAGCGATAAAAAGACTAGACAAAACTCATGACAATTTAGATAGAATAAATGATATTGTTCATGAACTTGAGATACAAGTAGAACCTTTAAGAGAACAAAGTATAAAAGCAAAAGAATATTTAGAAAATAAAAATAATCTTGAAAGTATTGAAGTAGCATTACTAGCTTATGATATATATAATTTTTCTGAAGAAAAAAAACTACTAAACGAACGTCTTGAACAGATTAATAATAAAATTATAGAAATAAGTAGTGAATCTAATAACAGTGATGTACTAATATTAGAGCAAAATAAGAAACTAGATGAGCTGCAAAAATCATTAAGTGAAGAAAATACTAAACTTTTAAAAATAGTAGAAGAAGTAGAAAAAATAAATAGTGAAAGACTTCTTTTAAAAGAAAAAAATAAAAGTCTAGGTGACAAGTCAGAAACAGAAAAGGAATATCGCTCTTTATTAAGCAAAATAGCCAAAGTAAAAGCTGATATAATTAAAACTGAAGAAGAAATAGAAAGTCTGAAATCATCAATAAATGATAATAAAGAATTATTGAAGAAAATTGATAATAAAAGATCTACATTAAAACAAAAGAAAAATGTACTTACAGGCAATTACTCCAGTATAGATCAAGAATTAATAAGAATTAAATTTCAAAAAGGCGCTTTAAAAAATGAACTTGAAAGTATGGCCTTTATTCCAAACTCTGTAAGAAGGATACTTAACGAAAAAACTCTAATTGGTATTCATAATACAATAGGTAATATTGTCGAAGTAGATGATAACTTTTCAAAAGCGTTAGATATCGCTCTTTCTAGTAGTAAGAATTTCATAATTACAGAAAATGAAGAAGCAAGCAAAAATGCTATCAACTTTTTAAAAAACAACAATCTAGGAAGAGCTACATTTTTTCCTCTTAATGTCATAAATGCAAGATATATTGATAATGCCACTTTAGCTATGATAAAAGAAGATAACGATTTCATAGCAGTTTTAAGTGATATAGTAAGATGTAATAAACTGTATGAAAATATTATCAAAAATCAATTAGGACAAGTAATACTTAGTACCAATATTGATAGTGCAACACGTCTTAGTAGTAAAATAAATAGACACTATAAAGTTGTAACACTAGATGGCGATGTTATAAATGTTGGCGGAAGTATGTCAGGTGGTAGTACCAATTCTAACTCAAAAAGTGCTGTGACCATAAAACAAGAAATTCATTTTTTAGAAGAAAGAGAAAATAATAAGAAAAAAGAGCAATTAGAAGTAGATATAGAAATAGGCCAAGTAGATACAGATATTAGAGAGTGTGATGATGAATACTTCAATTTAACTTTAAAAATAAATAGTTTAGAAGAAAAATTAAAAGGACAAAATAGTATTTATAGTGATTTAAAAAATGAACTTAATAATATTGAAACTGAAGTTAACTCCTTAAAATGTTTAGTTAGTGATGGACTAGATACTCGTGAAGAAGAACTTTTAAGTATATATTATGAAAAAAATAATTTAAAAGAAAAAACCAATGATAATATAAAAATACTAAACTCAAACATTTCTGAATTAAAAGATAAAATAGATTCTCTTAGTGCAAATTATAAACTAAAGAATAGTGAAGTAAGAAATCTAGAAAAAGAAGGAGGAGACATTTCAATTAAACTTAGCAGAATAGATACCAAAATGGATAGTATGCTCCTAACTCTTAATGAAGATTATTCACTTACCTTTGATAAAGCATTCAATGATTATAAGTTAGAAATTGATGAAGAAATAGCAAGAGCAAAGGTAAACTTATATAAGAACAATATTAAAAAAATAGGTATGGTTAATCTAGAATCAATAGAAGAATATGAAAAGGTAAATACTAGATACGAATTTTTATGTAAACAAAAAGATGATTTGTTAATGGCTGAAAACTCATTAATTGAAATTATGAATGAAATGGACGGAGTAATAGAAGAAGAATTCGAAAAAACGTATAAGGAAGTTGATGAAGAGTTCTCTAAAGTATTCAAAGAGTTATTTGGAGGAGGAAGTGCTAAACTATCTTTAAGTGATCCTAATAATATGTTAACAACTGGACTTGACATTATAGCCTCTCCTCCAGGAAAAAAATTATCATCTATTTCTCTATTATCAGGAGGAGAAAAAACGCTTACTGCTATAAGTTTATTGTTCGCAATACTGAATATAAGAAAGGTTCCTTTTTGCTTATTTGATGAAGTAGAAGCAGCTCTTGACGAAGCAAATGTTGAAACCTTTGGTAAATATTTAAATAACTATAGAAATAAGACTCAATTTTTAATTATAACACACAAAAAAAAGACTATGGAGTATGCTGATACTTTATATGGAATCACAATGCAAGAGTCAGGTGTATCCAAACTTGTTAGTGTAAAACTTAATGAACACATAGATACATTATAGTATGAAAATAAATAAAGAAAACCTTTAGGCAAGTATGCCTAAAGGCTTTATCAATTTGTGAAGGAACTTGGATGAAAAGAAGTAATACCTAAACTTTCCGCTTTTCTAAGTACATCTAATCTGTCATCAACAAATATCATATTTTTTAGATCAATATTATATTTTTTTGAATATTCAATTATTACATCTGGCTTTAACATAGTTGAACTAATAAAGATAATGTTTTCTTTTCTTACTGAAGGATAATTTTTAGCTAGCTATCTATATTTTTGTTCGATCTCATTATTAGTCACTATAGTACCTAAAATAAATACATTTTTAGGGTTTAATTGGCTTATAATTTGTTGCATTGTTTTTAAAGGCCTAGCCTGATAAAACAAATCTGAAAATAATAAATCTTCGAGTTTTTGACATCCAAGCTCTGGACATAATCCACTATAAACTTTATCGTTATATCTATATTCTGATAACGTTCCATCAATGTCAAAAAATATATAACTATCTTTTAATCTTTCTAACATAAAAATCACCTAAACTTTCTTCTATTATTTTTTGCATATTATTTTATTAAGTATAGTGCTATAAGATATTATAATAAACAATAAAATTGATATTATCTACTGACCTATATTTGATTTATATAGTTATAATTCTTCTAAGTACATCAAATTTGTAATCACTCAATGACATATTTAAATCAATATAGAGGCACAACAACTTTTAAAAATTTATTTAATGGATTGTTCCACCACACATTTTTCTAAATTTAATATTTGTATTCCAAATCTTTTTTAATCCTTGAAAATTAACATTAGGATCTAACATAAGTTCAGCTAATTCATCTAACTCTTTCATATCTGCTTCATTTAATACAAAATGCTTGTTCTTTAGAAATTTAGGAATATGAATATATATAATTTCATCATTCATTAAACAATGAAAATCATAAAATAACGCTGTTGTTAGCATTTCTATTTTTTCATTATCTTTATAATATGCGTGTCCTATTATTTCGGCGTCATTAGAATTTTTTCGATATTTTATCCATACTTCAGCTGCAGATAAAAAATATTTCTTTAGGATATCATAAATATTAAAATCTAAATTATCATTGCAACAGCAATCAGCATCTACTAAAATGAGTCTGTAAATAAAACTGTGTAAATAGGATCTCTCCATGATAAAATAGA
>CAJTKB010000029.1 GCA_910576925.1 uncultured Bacilli bacterium
ACATAATCTGTAAACCTCCTTTAAAATTTATTCCACTTTCATTTTAAAATGAAGGCTATTATATGATATATAATTTTTTTAGAGACTTTTTGATTTTACTTATGCTATACTTATTTTATAAAAGATATAAGGAAAATAAATTAAAAATATAATAGAGAGGGATCAATCAATATAGATTAATATATCTATAAGATTGATTATATAAGTATGTATGATTTTTAAGAAAAAGAAAAATATTGGTGATTGTAATAATGATAATGTTTCAATAGATGAAAAGTATCGTAGGCTTGGTGTTAAAATTGGAAAAAATTTTTCAATAACTGGAGAGGTTAGTTTTAGTTCAGAACCATACTTAATAACACTAGGTGATGATGTTCGGCTATCTAGTAATGTTAATTTTGTAACTCATGATGGAGGTATGCACGTAATCAGACAATATAAAGATATTCCCGCTGATAGTTTTGGAAAAATTGTCGTAGGTAATAATGTATTTATTGGAATGAATTCTATTATTATGCCTGGTGTTAATATAGGAAATAATGTAATAATAGGGGCAGGTAGTATTGTAACAAAAGACATTCCTGATAATTCTGTTGCCTGTGGAGTACCCGCCAAAGTTATAGAGTCTATTGATGATTATTATAAAAAAAATAAGGATAATATAGATTTAACTAAAAATTATACCCAAGAGGAGAAGAAAAAATACTTACTAGATAAGTTTAAAATAAGTTAATAAAAAACAAGGAGTACTTAATATGGAAAAGAAAAAAGATAAAATATGTGTTTATACTTGTATTACAGGTAATTATGATAATATCCACGAGATAGAAAATAAAGAGAGTGGAGTTGATTATTTATTATTTACTAATAATAAGGAAATAAAATCTGATACTTGGGATATCATTTATATAGAAGATGATAGTTTAGATAATCAAAGACTTTCTCGAAAGATAAAGATGCTAGGCCATGAAGAAATAGATAAAAATTATGATATAAGTGTATGGATGGATGCTTCTGTGGCTTTTAAAAAAAGTATAAAAGAGTTTGTTTCTAAATATTTTGATTCAGAAAAAGCTCCTTTTTCTTCATTTGTGCATCATGCTAGAAACTGTATTTATAAGGAAGCATTAGCTTGTATTAAATATAATAAAGATACAAAAGAAAATATAGATAAACACATTGATTTTTTAAAAAAGGAAGGTTTTCCTCCTAATATGGGACTTTATGAAATGACTGTTTTTATAAAAGAACATAATAATAAAAAAGTTAAAGAAACTATGAAATTATGGTTTGATATGGTTTGTAATCATAGTAAAAGAGATCAGCTTAGTTTTGTATATTGTGTATGGAAAACGGGCCTAAAGATAAATCCAATTGAACTTAATGTTTTTGATAATTCTTGGTTTAGTTGGAGTAAACATAATTTCTCTAAGGAAATAAAAGAATATAGAGTATATTTTGGTGATGAAGAGAATTATAAAATAGAAAATGATATAAGAGGAAAATATAAAGTAGTTGGAAATAAGTATATTATTGATGTTAAAGTACCAATAAATACTGATAAAGTAAAAGTTGAAATGTCAAAAGTTCCTTGTGTTAAATATAAAAATATTAGTATTAATAGGGTAGATGAAAAAGATATTCAAATAATTAATAGTATTGATTATAATGGAAACAAAATTTTTTATAATGATTCGTCTATTATAATTATTAATAAAAAAATTAACGAAAATGATAAATTCCACTTAGAAGTAATTTTTGAAAAGATGGCTTTAGATGATATTTATAACTTTGTTGATTACCTCGGTTATAATTTAGTAAAAGCGACTGATTTAAGTTATAAAAATAAAGAGGAGATAGAAATTCTAAAAAAGAAGAATCTAGAACTCGAAAACAAGTTAGATGGAATTTTAAACAGTAAAGGTTGGATACTTTTAGAACGTGCTAGAAGTATTAGAAGAAAGATTAGAAAGTAGATGTTTTTATGGAAGTATATTTTATAACTGGAGGAGCTGGTTTTATAGGCTCAAATTTAACAGAAAGATTACTTAATGAGGGAAAAAAGGTTGTAGTTCTTGATAACTTTTGTGATTTTTATGATCCTTTAATTAAAGAGAATAATATAAAAAAATATATAGAAAATGAAAATTATAAATTATATCATAGTGATATTAGAAATACTCAAGAAATAATGAAAATATTTAATGAGAATAAGATAGATGTTGTTATTCATCTAGCAGCGATGGCTGGAGTTCGTCCCTCAATAGAAAATCCAGTTTTGTATCAAGAAGTTAATGGAATTGGAACTCAAAATATTTTAGAGGCTGTTAAGAAATATTCTGTTAAAAACTTAATTATGGCTTCATCTAGTAGTGTATATGGAAACTGTAAAGAGGTTCCATTTAGAGAAGATATGGTAGTTGATTTTGCTATTAGTCCTTATGCTGCAACTAAAAAAGCTAATGAAGTTATGGCACATGTATATCACAATTTAAATAATATAAATATAATAATGCTTAGATTTTTTACAGTATATGGTCCAAGGCAAAGACCAGATTTAGCAATTAATAAGTTTACTAGATTAATGCTAAATGATGAAGAAATTCCTATGTATGGTGATGGTAGTACTTCTAGAGATTATACATATGTAGATGATATAGTTGATGGAATTTGTAGATCCTGTGATTATGTTAGTTCCCATCAAAATGTTTATGAGATATTAAATATTGGTAGTAATAATCCTATTAGTCTTAAGGAAATGATTACTGTTATAGGAAAAGTTTTAGGAAAGACTCCTAGAATTAAAGAAATGCCAATGCAAGCTGGTGATGTTGATAAAACCTTTGCTGATATTACAAAGGCAAAAAAATTATTGGGATATGAACCTAAGGTATCTTTTGAAGAAGGTATAAAAAGATTTATTAGTTGGTATTTGGAAAATTATAAGAACTAATAGAAGTTTTTAGGAAAAGGCTTGCTCTTCTCTTTTTTTTTATGATATATTTTTATTATAGGGTGGATACGGATATGAAAAGTAGTAAAAAAAGACAATCAAATTTTGAACTTATGAGAATTACATCAATGATTATGATTATCATATGGCATATTATAATACATTCTGGTATTAGAGAAGGAACTAGTGGAACAATTAATTTATTAATTCAGTTTATTTATATTTTTATTAGTGTTCACGTAAATTCTTTTGTTTTAGTATCTGGCTATTTTGGATACGATAAAAATATATCTTTTAAGAAAGTTTTATCGTTATTTAATCAAACTTGGTTTTATAAAGCTGTTTTTGTAATAATTTTTGTGGTTCTTGGTATATCTAAGGTTAGCTCTGTTCAATTTGTTAGAGAATTACTTCCTTTAAATACAGAAGACTACTGGTTTATTAACTGTTATTTAGTATTATGCATAATAGCACCATATATTAATATTATAGTAAAAAATTTGAATCAGAGAGAACATAGGCATTTAATTATAATAATGATTTTCTTATTTTCTTTAATTCCTGTTATTAGTAGTAATAGAACTATTTCAAATCATGGTTCTACTATTCAGAATTTTATTCTGTTATATTTAATAGGAGCTTATCTTGGAAAATATCCTATTAGAAGTAATATTCATTTTAAAAATTATTCTCATAATAAAAGACAATGTATTTTTCTCTTTGGATTTATCATTTTTGGTGTTTTAAACTTTTTATTTTCACAATGTTCTCAGAGCTTTATGAAATATTCTAATACTTTTATTCAAGAATTAGGTAAAATTTATCATATTTTTGAAACATCTTTTAGTAATCCACTTATTATTTTACAAAGTATTTGCTATTTCCTATATTTTAGCACTTTGAAAATTGAAAGTTCAGTTATCAATAAAATTAGTTCACTTTGTTTTGGAGTTTATTTAATACATGAAAATCATCATTTTTATAATTATTTCTATCATCTTATAAGGTTTGATACTCTAGAAAATTATAATGATATTTTTCTTATTTTTAAAATAGTTTTGTTAGCATTTCTTATTTTTCAAGTATGTATCATTATTGAATTTTTAAGAAGTATAGTATTCAAATTTTTTAGTAATCGTAAAATTATCAAGAGAGCTAATAATATAATTTTTAATTATCTAAAATCTTTTTAGAGTAATATTTAATAATAAATTATATTTATATATTTGTTTTTAGGAGTGGTATTTTGAAAAAAATTAAGTATTTGATAGTATTAATAATAGTAGGATTGTTTTGCACTAACTTATTGATGGTTGATGCAAGTAATAATGTATTATTAAATATAGAGTCTCCTATAAATAATATTACTGATAATACACTTTCTATTAGTGGTTGGGTAATGAGTAATACTTCTAATGTAGTAAAAGTATATTTAGACGGAAATGAAATTAATGATGTTTTTAGAGTACCAAGAGAAGATGTCTTAAAGGTAGTAAAAGGTTATGGCGATATTACTACTAATAAATTACCTGGTTTTAATAAGACGGTTGATATTTCTAATTATAGTGATGGTCTTCATAATTTAACTGTTAGAGTATTTAATGATAACTTACAGATGTTAGCTGAAGAAAACAGGAAAATTATAGTAAAAAAATATAAATCTTTAATTAATATTGAAGAGCCATCTCTTAGTGTTAATAGTGATAGTTTGTTAATTGGTGGTTGGATTATGAGTAATAGTCCAAATACTCAATTAAATATTTACCTTGATGATACAAGATTATCAAATATTGATAGATTAGAAAGAAATGATGTTTTAAAGGTGATTACTGGTTATGGAGATTATAATTTAAATAAAATGCCAGGTTTTAGGAAAGTTATAGATACTAGTAAGATGATTGATGGAAAACATACTTTGAAAGTAGAACTTATTGATTTAAATACTCAGGAAGTTATTACTGAAAAAGCTCTTAAATTCGTTTTAAAGAAATATAAATATAAGATGAATTTAGAAGAACCAAGTATTAGTAATATTTCAGGAACTTCATTAAAAATAGGAGGATGGTTTCTTGCATCATCTTCATCTATTGGAGTCAAAGCTTATATTGATGATTTTATGATAGAGTCCTTTGATAGAGAAAATAGAGAAGATGTTTTAAAAAATATTTCTGGTTATGGAAGTAGTGATACTAATAAAATGCTAGGATTTAAAAAGATTATAGATTTAAGTTTATTTGATGATGGTAAACATCTATTAAAGATTCAATTAATTAATAATGTAACGAAAGAAGTCTTAAGTGAAGAGAAAAAATATATTAATTTGCAAAAATACAAATCACGTTTGTTTATAGAGGAGCCTTCTGTATCTGTAATAGATAGTAATTCATTAACTGTAAGTGGTTGGCTTATGAGTAAGAATAGTCGAGCTGGTGTTCAAATTTTTGTAGATGATAGAGAGATACATTCTATTACTAGATTGGCTAGACAAGATGTTTTAAATGCTATTAAGGAATATGGTGATAGTAGTATAAATAAAAATCCAGGTTTTAAGTCTATTATTGATATGAGTGATTTAAAAGATGGTTTACATAATATTAAAGTACGAGTTATTGATTTAAAAGACAAAACCTTGATTTGTGAACAAGTAAAAGAAATAGTATTAAGAAAATATAAAACTAAATTAAATGTAGAAGAGCCTATTATATCAGATATATCAGGAGATAGGTTAGTTGTTAGTGGATGGGCCATTAGTAGCGATAAAAATTCAGATATTAAAATTATTTTTGATGAAAAAGAGATAGCAAATATCAATAGAATTGAAAGATTAGATGTTATAAGATCATTTTCTGGTTATGGAAATAGTGATATAAATGAAAGACCAGGATTTAGTACAATAATTGATCTTAGTAAGATAAATGATGGTAATCATAATATAAAAGTTTTAGTGTTTGATAGTATTACTGGAGAAGAACTAGCTAGTTATAGTAAAAATATAAAACTAAAAAAGTTTAAAACAACTGGTTTTTTGGAAGAACCTAAAAAAGATGTAAAAATCGACTCTAAGCTTAATATTTCTTTTTGGCTTATGAGTACTGTAAAGAATAGAGAAGTTAAATTATTTATTGATAATAATGAAGTTATTGATGCTAATATTAGTACATTTAGTAGAAGAGATGTCTTTAATGCTGTTAAGGGCTATGGAGATAATACTATAAATAAAGATAATGGTTATAGTATTGAAGTTGATATGAATGCTTATAAAGATGGTAATCATAATATTGAAATAAGACTTTTAAATTCGGAAACTGGGGAGATTAACTTTAATTTAACAAGAGATATTAAACTAAAAAAGTATGATGGTAAGTTTTTTATAGATTCTCCTGAATTAAACTATTTTTCTTCTTCTATTGATATAGAAGGTTGGGAGATGTCTGATATTGATTCTTCGTATATAAAGATTTATATAGATGATATAGAAGTTGATCCTTCTTTAGAAAGGATTGCAAGGAGAGATGTTTTAAATGCCTTAAAAGATCAATACGGTGGTGAGAAAATGAATCCTCTTCCTGGTTTTAAGGGAAATATTGATTTAGAAAATATTAAAGATGGTAATCATACTTTATCTTTTAAATTGTATTCTAAGTATGGTGATGTTCTATCTAGTTATAAAAATAATATTTGTGTAAGAGAATGCTTGCCAGAGTATTATACTCAAACAGATATAAGATGGGCTAATATGGTATATGGATTAAGTACTATGGCAAAAACAGGTTGTGCACCTACCGCTATTTCTATGGCTTTTTCTACAATATTAGGTAAGAAAATATTACCAACAGATATTGCTAATTATTTGTATTATAATACTTTTGAATTTAATAGAAAAAATAAAGGTACAAGTGGGTTAGGTATAATTTATGCAGCTAATTATTTTAAAGTAAAATATACTCCTATAACTTCTAAGAAAGAGTTAATCAACGAATTATCAGATGGAAAGATAGTTTTTGCAGCTATGGGAAATGGTAAGTTCGCAACACCTTTTTATAATCATGCTATAATTTTATATGGCTATAATAAAGGTGATACGTATGCTTATGATCCTTTAAAAGTTTCCAATAATGGAGAAGTATCAATAGATACAATTTTCAATGAACAAAGTAGAGATCCTGATGACTCGTTAGGGGGAGCTAATTTTTATTCATTAGTTGGTTATTATTGATAGTGATGTAAAGTATTTGTAAAGCTTTGTTATCTTATTGTATAATATATTAAATAATTATATAATTAAAATGATTATTTATGAGGTGGTAAAATGAAGAATGTTAAAAAATTTATTTTTGTAATAATTATAATTATGACCTTTTTTTATAGTAGTATTAATGTTTCATCAAAGGATAGTGCATTGTTAAATGTTGAATTTCCTACTACTAATAATATAGGTAGTAGTTTAACTGTTAGTGGTTGGGCTATGAGTACATATGAAAATGCAGTTAAAGTATATATTGATGATAACTTAGTTGGTGAGGCTAGTAGAATAGAAAGGCGAGATGTTTTAAATGCTATTAAGGATTATGGTAGCGAACTAACTAATGCTTTACCAGGTTTTACTATCTCAGTTGATATGAGTAATTATAAAGATGGAAACCATATTTTAAGTGTTAGAGTCTGTGATAAAAATGATAATATTCTTACTCAGAATGATAGAAAAATTGTAGTAGAGAAGTATAAGTCATTACTTAATGTAGAAGAACCTAATATTAGTAATATTAGTGGAACAACCTTAAAATTAGGTGGTTGGCTGATGACAACATCAAGTAATATTGGAGTTCGAGCTTATATAGATAAAGATGAAATAACTAATATTGATAGGATAGAAAGACAAGATGTTTTAAATGCTATTAAAGGATATGGAGATATAACAACTAATAAGACTCCAGGATTTACTAAGAATATTGATTTAAGTAATTATAGTGATGGAAAACATATATTAAAGGTACAATTATATTTAATTGGAACAGATGAAGTTTTTCAAGAGGAAGTAAAAAGTTTTACATTAAAAAAGTATAAATATAAGATGAATTTGGAAGAGCCTAATATTAGTAATATTAGTGGAACAACCTTAAAATTAGGTGGTTGGCTGATGACAACATCAAGTAATATTGGAGTTCGAGCTTATATAGATAAAGATGAAATAACTAATATTGATAGGATAGAAAGACAAGATGTTTTAAATGCTATTAAAGGATATGGAGATATAACGACTAATAAGACTCCAGGATTTAGCAAAAATGTTGATCTTAGTTCATTAGATGATGGTAAGCATACCTTAAAAGTACAATTATACTTAATTGGAACAGATGAAGTTTTTTTAGAAGAAGTTAAAACATTTAAATTAGAAAAGTATAAGACTTTGCTAAACGTAGAATCTCCCAATCAAACAAATATTAATTCTTCATTCTTAAATGTTAGTGGTTGGGTAATGAGTAAAAATAGTAATGCAGAGATAAAAATTTATTTAGGTGATAATGAAATAAATACAATCGATAGAATAGAAAGACAAGATGTTTTAAATGCTATTAAAGGATATGGAGATATAACAACTAATAAGACTCCAGGATTTAGTAAAGATATAGATTTAGCAAGTTTTAAAGATGGAACTTATCAGTTAAAAGTAAAAGTAGTAGATAAAGTTACAAATGCTTTAATGGATGAAATTACTAAGAAAGTAGTAATTAAAAAATATGTATCTAAATTAAATGTAGAAAATCCTTCTAATACTAATATTAAAGGAAGTTCTATTAGTGTTAATGGTTGGGTTATGAGTACAGATAAAAATGCAACTATTGTAATGATGATAGATGATATTTTGGTAGAAAATGTTTCTAGAGAAGAAAGAAGAGATGTTTTAAATGCTGTTAAAGGATATGGAGATATAACAACTAATAAAACCCCAGGATTTAGTAAAACTATAGATGTATCGTCATTAAAAGATGGTGTTCATAAAATAGTTGTAAAAGTTGTTGATAGTATAACTTCTGAGATTTTAACTCAGTCTGAGATAAAGGTTTCTATAAAAAAATATAATACTATATCTACAATAGAGAGTCCATCTATTAATGCTACTGTTAAAACTACAATTACACTTACAGGATGGACCATGACTACAGCAGCAGCACAAAGCTTGGAGTTATATGTTGATGGTATTAAAGTAGAAAATCCTAAGATAGAAAGATTTTATAGATCTGATACTTTAAATGCTCTTAGTGGATATGGGGATATAACAACTAATCCTACAGCTGGTTATAGAATAGTTGCTGATACTAGTAATTATAAAGATGGCCTTCACTCATTTGAAGTTAGAGTAATTGACTCTAAAACAGGAGAAGCTATGCATTCATTTAAACAAAATATTATTGTGAAGAAGTATAATGGTCTACTTACTGTAGAGTCTCCAGGACGTAGTAATTTTAATACAGGTTTTACTGTTAGTGGTTGGGAGATGTCTGAACTTGATAATTCATATATAAAAATATATCTTGATGGTAAAGATTTATCATTAAATGTTATTCGTGATACTAGAGGTGATGTTTTAAATACTATTACAGGCTATGGAGGTATTAGTATGAATAAAACTCCAGGATTTAGTGCTTATTTAGATTTAGCTTCTATTAATGAGGGAGATCATACTTTAACAGTTAAACTATACTCTAGATTAAATGATGAACTAGCTAGATATGATAAAAAGATTGTCGTTTATAAAAAAGTTTATTTTGGAATAGACGTTTCAGCTCATAATGGTCTTATTAATTGGCCTATTGTTAAAAAGGAAGGAATTGACTTTTCAATAGTTAGACTTGGCTTTAGAGGCTATGGTATAAGTGGAACGGTAAATTTAGATACTCAATATTTAAATAATATTCACGGTGTAATTAATAATAATATTCCTTTAGGTATTTACTTTTATAGTCAAGCAATTAGTGAAGAAGAAGCAAGAAATGAGGCTAATTTTGTTCTAGATAATATTAGACTTGCTGGTATTAGCAATAATGTTAAATATCCAATTATATTTGATACAGAATATTCTGATGCTAGTCCAGAAGGACGTGCTGACAGATTATCAAAAATGGATAGAACTAGAATTGCAAGGGCTTTTCTTGATACAATTAGAAATGCTGGTTATAAACCTATGATATATTCTAATAAAGCATTCCTTTATGATAATCTTGATATGAGTAGTTTAGCTGATTATGATGTTTGGGTAGCACACTATAATGGAACAAGTGATCCTGTTCAATTTGGAACAGATTATACAGGACCTTATCATATGTGGCAGTATACATCATCTGGATATGTTAATGGTATAAATGGTAGAGTAGATTTAAACTTATCATATAAAAAATATTAAGAGTAGTTTATATTGTTAAGATATGGTACAATTTAATTAGAATGAGGTGACTATTTTGAGTAGAATAACAAATAAAGCAATTGAAGTTTCACACGTTAATAAAGATTTTAAAGTTTATTATGATAAAGCTTCTACTTTAAAAGAACGTTTAGTATTTTGGAATAAGTCTAAGACAGAAGTTAGGAGAGTCCTAGATGATATAGATATTACAATAAAAAAAGGAGAGACTGTTGCACTTATAGGTACTAATGGTAGTGGAAAATCCACTTTGCTTAAATTAATGACTAAAATTATTTATCCAACTAAAGGAAAAATTACTACTTATGGTAAAGTAACATCTCTTTTAGAATTAGGAGCTGGTTTTCATCCGGATTTTACAGGACGTGAGAATATTTATTTTAATGCTTCTATATTTGGACTTTCGGCTAGAGAAATAGATGAGAGATTTAATGATATTTTAGAGTTTTCTGAATTACAAGAATTTATTGATAATCCAGTTAGAACCTATTCATCTGGTCAATATATGCGGCTTGCATTTTCTATTGCAATTAATGTTGATGCTGAAATATTATTAATAGATGAAATTTTAGCAGTTGGAGATCAGCATTTTCAAGATAAGTGTTTTAAAAAACTAGAAGAATTAAAAAAGAGCGACAGAACAATTGTTATTGTCACTCATAGTCTTGGCTCAGTTCGTAATTTGTGTGATCGTGCTATTTGGCTTTATGGGGGTAAAGTTAGAATGGATGGAGATGCTAAAAAGATAGTTGATGAATACTTGAAGGTTTGTGGGTAGGTGAGAGAGATGTTTAAAGAATTATATAAATATCGAGAATTATTGAAAAGTAATATAAGAAAAGAAATTAGAGGAAAGTATAAGGGCTCATTCTTAGGAGTATTATGGTCTTTTGTAAATCCTCTTCTTAGTGTTTTAGTATATGCTATAGTCTTTCCTCTTGTCTTAAAAAATACACAACCTCATTATGTAACGTTTCTTATTATCGGAATTATACCTTGGACCTTCTTTACCTCAGCTGTTTCTCAGGGTACAACTACAGTCTATATTAATGGAGGAATTATAAAGAAAGTTTATTTTCCAAGAGAAATTTTACCAATTTCAGTTGTAACTAGTTCATTAATAAATTTTATAATTAGTTGTTTAATAATTTTTATATTTTTAATTTTCTCTGGTATTGGTATTAGTGCTTATATTTTACTATTACCTATTATTATGTTTATTCAATATATTTTACTTTTAGGGATTGTTTTTATTACTAGTAGTATAGATGTTTATATAAGAGATGCTGAATATATTATTAATTTCTTTATTAATATGTTATTTTATGCAACTCCAATTATTTATTCAGCTGATTTATTTCCAAAAAGTGTAGCTTGGGTTTTAAATTTAAATCCTATGGCTGTGTTGATTAATAGTTATCGCGATATTTTATACTATCAACAACTACCTAATTTAGGTAATCTATTCTTTGTATTTTTACTTAGTATTATGTTATTACTTATTGGGATTAAGATATTTAAAGTTTTAGAGAAAGGTTTTGCAGAGGAGGTATAGTATGAGAAAATGTGATATTATTATACCAATTTATAACGCTTATGAATGTGTTGTAGAATGTGTTGCTTCTGTTTTAGAAAATACTGATTTAGAGGAAAATAGACTTATTTTGATAAATGATAAGAGTACAGATAAGAGAATCTATACGTTATTAGATGAGTATAGAAAAAAGTATAAAAATTTTATAATTTTAGAAAATGAAGAAAATAAAGGATTTGTTGGTACTGTTAATGTTGGAATGAAATATTCTTCAGAAAACGATGTTCTTCTTTTAAATTCTGATACTATAGTAACTCCTAAGTGGTTAGATTCTATTAAGAAGTGTGCTTATAGTGGAGAAATGATTGCAACTGTTACACCTCTTTCTAATAATGCTACTATGGCTAGTGTACCTGTAGCATTTATTAAGAATGAACTACCTGAAGGTATGAGTATTAATGAAATGGCAGAAATTGTTGATAAATGCTCATATTTAGATTATCCAGATTTACCAACAGGGCACGGATTTTGTCTTTATATAAAACGTAATGTATTAGATGAAGTTGGCTTTTTCGATGAAGAGACTTTTGGAAAAGGATATGGAGAGGAAAATGATTTTTGTTTTAGATGTCTTGATTGTGGATATCGTCATTTACTTTGTGATAATGTTTATATTTATCATAAAGAAAGTCAGTCTTTTTCGGATAGTAAAATAGCACTTATGAAAAGTGGTGGAGAAAAACTAGAAAAAAGATATCCGGAATATACAAAAAAGCTAAATGAATGGTGTCGTAGATTTCCTCTTAAATATATTGGTTCAAATGTTTCCTTTGCTATGAACAATTCTGATAGTAAACCTAATATCTTAGTTATAATTCATGACTTTTATGATGTTGAAAACCATCTTGGTGGGACCACATTGCACGTATATGATATTATTACAAGACTTAGAGATAAATATAATTTTCATGTACTAGCACCAGTTGATGAGATTTATCATTTAACATCATACTGGACAAACTCTACTAGTGAGCTTGTATTTCCTCATTTTACAGATAGTAGAAAATATCAGTTTTATAATAATAATTATAAAAAAATTGTTGAAGATATAATAGATAATTTTGCAATTGATGCTATACATATTCACCATATGAAAAATCATTATTTTGATTTGGTTGATATAATTAGAAAATATAAATTAAAGACCTTTTTATCAATACACGATTTTTATAGTGTTTGTCCGCTTATTAATAAGATGTATTGTAATAAAACTTACTGTGGTAAGCCATCTGTTGAAGATTGTGGAGAATGCTTAAAAAAGACTCTTAATATGACTCAAAATATGATAACTTACTGGAGAGAAGGATGGATAAAATTATTTAAGGAGAGTTCTTTAATTATCGCTCCTAGTGATAGTTGTATGGAGGAAGTTCAAATAACTTATCCAAATATTAAAGTAGATGTGATAGAGCACGGAGTAGATTTGGAAAAGAGTAATGAAAAATTATCTATTAAGGATGAACAAACTTATGAAGTGGCCTTTTTGGGGGCTATTGGTGTTATCAAGGGTAGTGAAATATTAAATGAAATGCTTAAAAAGAAACTTGATAATATTAATTTACATCTATTTGGAACATATGATAGAATTCTTGATAAAAAATTAAAGAGAAAAATTATAGATCATGGTAAATATAAGAGAGAAGAGTTATCTTCCTTACTAAAAGAAAATAATATTAAGCTTATTTGTCTTTTATCAACTTGTCCAGAGACTTATTCTTATACTTTAACTGAAGCAGTTGCAGCTGGAATTCCAGTTTTAGTTAGCAATATGGGAGCTTTGAAATCAAGAGTTATTAAAGATAACTTAGGTTGGGTAATTGATGTTAATAAGGATAATCCAGCAGATGATGTTATAAATAAGATAAATGATATATTTAAAGATCCTGAAGGTTACCAAGAGAAAGTAAATAGCATTTCTAAATATAAAATACGTAGTGTAGATGAAATGATAAAAGATTATGAAAATATTTATAAAACAATTAATAAGCAAAAGAAAAATATTAATAAAGATGCTATAAAAGATAAGATTTGGTATAATAATCGTTATTTTAGTGTAGTTTCTTATGCTGATTACTCTTGGGTTTTTGATACATTAAAATGGAGAATAATATCAAAAATTAAAATACCACAAAAACTTAAGGATGTATTTAGGAGGGATAAGGATGATTAAACTATCTGGTGTCGTTGTTTTATATAAACCTGATGAAGATGTGTTAGAAAATATTAATTCATATTTACCCCATTTAGAAAAATTATATGTAATAGACAATACTCCTGGTGAGAATAATAAAAAATTATTGCCCAAAAGTAAGAAAATAGAGTATATTTTTTACAATAAAAATACAGGAATTGCCTTTCCTTTAAATGATGCAGCAAAAAAATCTCTTGCAGAAGGTTTTAATTGGATGTTAACAATGGATCAGGATAGTAAATTTCTAGGTGATGAAGTATCAAAGATGCTTGAATATATAGAAAAAAACAATTGTGAGGATATAGGTCTTATATCTCCTTGGCATAAAATTAATACTAATCCTAAAAAGCCAAAAGATGAGATTGATTATCCTATTGAAGTTATGACTTCAGGTAATATTATTAATTTAAAAGCTTATGAAAAAGTAGGTGGTTACAAAGATTGGTTTTTTATTGATTGTGTTGATTTTGATTATTGTATGAATTTACATATGCATAATTATAAAATAGTGAGATTGAATTATATAGAATTGAACCATAGTTTAGGAGATATATCTATAAAACATCATCTTGGAAGAGATTTTGTTTGTAGTAATCATAATTATATTAGACGCTACTATATGGTACGTAATACTTTTTACATAAATGATTTATATAAGGATAATTTTTCTGATTATTGTAAATTTTTAAAAAGAGGTCTTAGAGGTCAACTTATGAATATTATTTTATTTGAAAAGGATAAATATAGAAAAATAAGAAATATGTATAGAGGTTATCGCGACTATAAAAATGGTAAAAAGGGACCATATCCGTATGAAAATTAATCTAAAAAAGAGAGATATATTTATCTTTTTTCTTACCTTTTCTATACTTACTATTTACTTATTTATCTTTGCACCAGGTATTTTAACATATGATTCTTATAATCAGTTACAACAAATTAATTCTTTTAATTTTAATAGCTGGCATCCTTTTTTTCATACTTTTATAGAAATGTTACTCTTAAAGATATGGAATAATCCATCTATAATAGGTTTGTTTCAGATCATTATATTTTCGCTTATCTGGACTTCTATTTGTCATTATAATAAGAAAGAAGATAATAGAAACTTTATTTTGCAAGTTATACTTACTTTGTTTATATGTTTCAATCCAATTAACTTTTTATATGCTATTACACTGTGGAAAGATATATTATTTAGTTATATTTTACTTGTTGTATGTTTTTTATCTCAGAAAGTTATGGAAAAAGATTTTAAGTGTAGTTTAAGAGATTGTATTTTTCTAAGCTTAGCATTAGTTATTCTTTCAAAGATTCGTTATAATGGTATGTATATAGCTCTTATATTATTAATTATATTTGTAATTTTTCTATATAAAAAGGATAGAAAAAGTAAAATGTTTTTGAAATTACCTTTTATTTATATTATTGGAATATTCTTTATTTCTTCTTTAAATTTAGTTTATAATGTGGTAGAAAATGAGAAAAGTGCAGTAGAACCTAAAGTAATGCAATATCTATCTCTTCATTTGATAGAGAATAATATCTCCAAAAATGATAGAAAAGTAATTCAAGAAGTTGCTAATATCAACAGCTTAAAGAAGACGTACCATCCGACATTTTCAGATAATACGTATTCTAAAGTAGATCATAAAAAATATAAAAAGTATGAAAAAAAATTAATCAGTTATTGTTTTAAATATAGTATTAAAGCCCCTAAGACTTTTATTAAATTTGTTTTTGATAGTACATCTTTTATATGGAATCCAACTTTTCCTAAGAATACTATTGGACTTATATTAAGTACGGATATTTCTAGTGTTAATAATAAGGATAACTTGGTACCTTATAATATCAATAAAAGATACTATCAGGTTATTAATAATAAAATAAATTTAACATTAAATAATAATTTACTAAAAATAATCTTATACAATCCAGCGTTTTATATGTATTTAAGTTTTATTATTATGCTTATATTATGGAAGAAATTTAGATATAATTCATTTTTTATTATGTTGCCTAATTTATTAAATTTATTAATAGTTGCCATATCAAACCCAATTCACGATGTTAGATATATTTATCCTAATATATTAGTATTTTATTTATTATGTGTTATTTTAGCTTGTAAGGAGGCAAAATGTAATGAAAGAAAAGATGTTAAAAATATTTCAAAGTAAATATACTTATTATTTATTAGTTTCAGTTTTTGCAATATTACTTTCTGCTAGTGATTTGAAATTAAAGTTAAATAAAAATGAAATTTATTCCAATAAGTGTGTTTTTATACTTGGTATTATCGGAGTTATAGTTGCTATTATATATTTTATAATTTCAATTTATGTTAAGAAAAAAGAATTAAAACATCATACTATTTTTTTGCTATTTTCACTGACTATTGGATTAATGTATATTGGTGCTTCTCCTTTGTTTACTGGTAGTGACGAACATAATCATTATTATAGGATTTATGAAATTACTGAAGGTAATTTTACTACGCCTGTTCAAAAAGATAATACAGTTGGAGATAAACTTCCTAAATCTTTATATAATACATTTACAAATTATAATAAAGATAATATTAATAGAAATATTAAAATTAAATATAGTGATGAGTTTTCTATGATGAAACAAAAACTTAAGAAGAATGATAAAATGCAATATGGTTTAGAATATGCTACAGAGTATTCTAATACTGCGCTTTATTGTCCTATTCAATATTTTCCACAAATAATAGGGTTTCTTATTGGTAAGATTTTTTCTCTAGGACCATTTTGGTTAGGAGAGCTTGGAAGAATATTTAATTTATTATTTTATGTGTTTATTTGTTATTTTTTCTTAAAGAAACTTCCAAGATTGAAAACATTTGCAGTTCTTGTTTTATTATCACCAACATTACTCTCTAATGCTACAACATTATCAGCTGATGCTTTTACTAATGCTCTTATATTTGGTTTTTTAACATTGATTATTTGTAATTTCTATAATAAAAAACGTTTAAGTAATTGGGAAAAATTTAGTTACTTGTTGATTTCTATTTTACTTGCTTCTTGCAAGATTGTTTATCTACCATTTGTTTTCTTATTATTTATACTTCCTGAGGAATGTTTTAAGAGTAAAAAAGAAAAATTATCCTTTAATATAATTATTATTTTATTAAGTTGTTTAGTAGGAATTATTTGGATGAATTATACAAATATATATTTTGATTCTTATTATGTTAATACAGAAATTCAAAAAAAGAATATTTTAAGTAATATTTTATGGTATTTTGTAGTAGTATTTAGAACTTATATGACAAACTTTAATGCTCTTTTATTAAATGTATTTGTAGGAAATAATATGTATCATTCTCAACTTCCAGTTTATAGCTTTTTATCTGTTATTTATATAATAATTGTTGTAATCTCATATTTTATCAAAGAAAAAGACAAGAAATATGAGAAAACTAATTTTAACTTTTGGCAAAATATTTTTATTATTTTGATAATGTTGGGTGTATTAGCACTTCTTACAACTGCTATTTATATTCAATGTACTGCAAATTTCATATCAGTTAATAATCCAGTAGTAGTAGGACTGCAAGGAAGATATTATTTAGCATTTGTTTTATGTCTTTTGTTAATTGGAATTAAACCGAAGTTATCTATTAAAAAAGATAGTAATTATATATTATTAGATATAAGTTTACTAATTCATTTATTTGTTTTACTCCAGATGATTGTGTGTTTTGTAATTTAATATTGTAAGTTATAGGTATTTTTGTTAATATTAAATAAAAGAGGAGTAGTAGAATATGAAAAAGGAATATAATGATAAAAAAATTGCGGTTTTAATACCTTGTTATAACGAGGCTAAAACAATTGAAAAAGTAGTAAATGATTATAAGAAGGCTTTACCAGAAGCGGTAATTTATGTATATGATAATAATTCAAGTGATGGTACTGATAAAATTGCTAAGAAAGCTGGAGCAGTTGTGTGTTATGAATATAGACAGGGTAAAGGTAATGTAATTAGAAGTATGTTTAAAGATATAGATGCTGATTGTTACTTAATGATAGATGGAGATGATACATATCCTGCAGAAAATGCTAGAGAAATGTGTAATTTAGTATTAGAGGGTAAAGCTGATATGGTTATAGGAGACAGACTTTCTTCTACATATTTTACTGAGAATAAAAGAGCTTTTCACAATTTTGGAAATGTATTAGTTAGAGGTTTGATTAATACACTATTTAAAAGCAAAGTTCATGATATTATGACTGGGTATAGAGCATTTAGTTACGAGTTTGTTAAAACCTTTCCAGTACTATCTAAGGGATTTGAAATAGAAACTGAAATGACAATACATTCATTAGATAAAAACTTTTTGTTAAAAGAAATACCAGTTGATTATCGCGATAGACCAGAAGGAAGTATTTCGAAATTAAGTACTTATAGTGATGGGTTTAAAGTTTTAAAGACTATTGCTAGACTTTTTAAAGAGTATAAACCTACTATTTTCTTTAGTTTAATAAGTTTATTATTTTTAGTGATTTCTCTTATATTTGGAGTACCTGTATTTGTAGAGTATTTTAAAACAGGCTTGGTTCCAAGATATCCAACATTAATTTTTTCGGGCTTTATGTTAGTTATCTCTATTTTGATGTTTGTATGTGGTATTATTCTTGAAGTTGTAGTTAAAAAGCATAGACAGTTATTTGAACTTATTTTAATAAGTATTAAAAGAGATAATAGTAAATAAATTAAGTTTAAGGCAAGATAATTTATCAGATTGAGCTGAATTTCAAGTAGAAACCGGAATTTTTGATAAAAAAGTGTAAAGTAATGCT